>DATNNS010000318.1:0-2785 GCA_035601715.1 Rhizomicrobium sp. | reverse complement strand
TGCGTCCGCAAGGCCGCCTCGCGGTCGTCGCCTTCCACTCGCTGGAAGACCGCATCGTCAAGCGCTTCCTGGCCGATCGCGCGAAAGCGCCCGCCGGTTCGCGTCACGCGCCGGCGGCCGTGCCCGCGCATGTCCAGAGTTTCCGTCTTGTCGGCAAGCAGCCGCGCATGCCGGGCGATGCCGAAACCGGGCGCAACCCCCGCGCCCGCTCGGCCCGCCTGCGTGTCGCCGAACGTCTCGCGGCTTAAGGAGAGCAGCCATGGTTCGCATCCTCAACTTCCTCCTCCTGGGCGTCGCGGGCCTGTCCTGCTTCGCGCTCAACCACATCGCGGAAAAGACGCGGCTCGCCAATCTTGCGCTGGTTCATGTCGAGCGTCAGATCGCGGGCGAGAGCGAGACGACCAAGGTGCTGCAGGCGGACTGGCAGACCGTCGCCGATCCCCAGCGCATCCAGCGCCTCGCGCAGGATCGCCTGGGCCTGAGCGATACGCCGACCCTGGAACTATCCTCGCTCGAGCTGCTGCCGCGCCGCGGCGAGGCCGATCCCGGCAGCGACAATCCGCTGCGCGCCGCCAGTGTCGTGACGCCACTGCCCAATCCCGATCTCCACCTCGCGGCGGCCAACGGCGGAAACTGACGTTCATGCTCGAAGCCGCCGTCCACCAGCGCCGCATCGTCATCGCGGCGGGACTCTGCGTGATGGCCTTCGCACTGATCGGCGTCCGGCTTCTCGATGTGATGGTGTTCAAGGGCGCGGTGACCGGCGCCACCGTCACCGCGGCGCTGAAGCCCGAAATTCCGCGCGCCGATATCGTCGACCGCAACGGCCAGCTGCTCGCCCGCGACCTGCCGGTGAGCGATCTCTACGCGATGCCGCACGCCTTCGAGGACCGCGCCATGGCCGCGCGCGAACTCGCCGCCGCCACCGGCGCGAACCAGGCTCATCTCATCCATACCTTCACCGGCGCCCATCAATATGCGCTGGTCGCCCGCCAGTTGACGCCGGACGCCATCGAGCGCGTGCGGCAGTTGCACCTGCCGGGCCTCGACTTCGAGCCGGCGACGAAGCGCTTCTACCCGCAAGGCGAGGCCGCGGCGCAAGTGCTGGGCGTCACCGACCAGAACGGCACCGGCCTCACCGGCCTCGAGCACGGCCTCGACGCCAGGCTGCGCGCCGGCGGCAGCGTCGCGCTGTCGCTCGACATGCGCGTGCAATATGCGCTGACGCACGAGACCGAAGCGGCGCGCGCGGAATACAGCGCCAAGGCCGCCGGCGGCATCGTGATCGACGTCAACAGCGGCGAGATCCTCGCCATGACCTCGCTGCCCGACAGCGACACGCCGACGCCCGGCGATCCCAATCCCGACCGCAACCGCATGGCGCGCGATGTCTACGAGCTGGGCTCGGTGTTCAAGATCTTCGCCTTCACGCTTGCGATGCAGGATCACACCACGCGGCTGGACGAGACGTTCCCGATCGGCGCCGGCTTCAAGGTCGGCCGTTTCACGATCCATGACGCCGAGCACATGCCCGCGACGCTCGCCGCCCGCGACATCCTCGCGCTCTCATCCAACGCCGGCACCGCGCAGATCGCGCTACGCTCCGGCCCCGAGCGCCAGCAGGCGTTCCTGGCGAAAATGGGTTTGCTGGGCGTGGTCCATTCCGAATTGGCGGAAGCGGCCAAGCCGATCTATCCGCGCCATTGGGGCGAGGTCGAGACGGCGACCGTCGGCTTCGGCCATGGCATCTCGGTGTCGCCGCTGGCATTCGTCACGGCCGCGTCCACCATCGTCAATGGCGGCCGCCGCATTGTGCCGACCTTCCTCAAGCGCGACGGCGACGCCCGCGGCGAGCAGCTGATCTCGCCCGAGACCAGCGCCACGATGCGCGGGCTGCTGCGCTACGTCGTCACCGATGGCACCGGCAAGCTGGCCGACGTTCCGGGCTACGATGTCGGCGGCAAGACGGGCTCGGCGGAGAAGAGCGATCACGGCCGCTACATCGCCCACAAGCTCCTGACCTCGTTCTGCGCGGTGTTTCCCGTCGACCATCCGCGCTACATTGTCTTCGTGATGCTGGACGAGCCGCACGGCGCCAACGCCGAGGGCGTCATGGCGCTCGCGGGCCACACCGCAGCCCCGCTCGCCGCCCGCGTCATCGCGCGCATCGCGCCCATGCTGCAAGTTCCCATGGCTTCGCTGCCCCCGCCGGCCAAGGACAATTCATAATGGGACCACAATCGGGGGCGACGATAACGCCGGGTAAGGTGGGCAAAAGCCCCATGGGTCCAGTTCGGGAATTCACCGGGCTCGCGAGCGACAGCCGCGACGTGAAACCCGGCTATCTGTTCGCGGCGTTGTCTGGGCATCGCGACAATGGCGTCGCCTATATCTCCGATGCCGTGAAGCGCGGCGCCGCGGCGGTGCTCGCGCGCCCCGAAGCGCGCGGCGAGGCGGAGAAGCTCGGCGTGCGGTTCATCGCCGACGAAAATCCGCGCCTGCGGCTCGCGCGTGTCGCATCTGCCTGGTACGGCGCGCAGCCGGCCACCGTCGCGGCCGTCACCGGCACCAACGGCAAGACGTCCGTCTCGGTCTTCCTGCGCGAGATCTGGGAGCAGCTCGGTCATAAGGCCGCCAGCATGGGCACCATCGGAGTCGTTTCGCCGTCGGGCGAGATCGTGCTGCACCACACAACGCCCGAACCGATCCAGATTCATGCGCTGCTTGCGCAATTGAAGCACGACGGTGTCGAGCATCTGGCGATTGAGGCCTCGAGCCACGGCCT
>DATNNS010000317.1:0-4664 GCA_035601715.1 Rhizomicrobium sp. | reverse complement strand
ACAGGGGTTGGGGCGCGGACATATGGTCCGCCGCCTTTTGCGACTGGTACTGCTCGAACTGGGGCGAAAGCCCGACGAACCAAGATCGAAGCTTGCGCGTTAAAGGATCATGAAGGTTCGGGTGTCAGGAAAGCAGATCGAACTCGGCACCGCGCTGCGGGAAGACACGCGGGCGCGCCTTGAAGCCGCAATCGCCAAACATTTCGACGGTGACGCCGAAGCGCATGTGGTGTTCTCCCACGACGGTCCGTTCTACCGGGCCGATTGCACGGCGCATCTGACCTCCGGCGTCATGATGATGGCCGAAGGCCGGGGCAAGGATGCGCACAAGACGTTGGACGGGTTGCTCGCGCATCTGGAGAAGCAAGTCCGGCGCTACAAGCGGCGCCTCAAGAATCATCACGCGAAGGCGAGTGCGCGAAAGCGCGCGATCGCCTGATCGCTGGAACAGGGGTTTTTATGGAAATATCCGAGCTGCTCGCGCCCGAGGCCGTCCTGGCTTCGCTCAAGACGCACGGCAAGAAGCAGTTGCTGCAGGAGATGGCCGAGCGGGCAGCCAAGCTCACCGGCCTGCCCGAGCGGCGCATTTTCGAGACCCTGATCGAGCGCGAGCGCCTGGGTTCCACGGGCATGGGGCAGGGCATCGCCATTCCGCACGGCCGCATCGCGGGCCTCGGCAAAATCGTGGGCCTGTTCGCGCGGCTGGAAACGCCGATCGCTTATGACGCGGTGGACGACCAGCCCGTCGATCTGATTTTCCTGCTGCTCGCGCCCGAAGGCGCCGGCGCCGATCATCTCAAGGCGCTGGCGCGTGTCTCGCGTCTGCTGCGCAACAAGGCGACCTGCGAGAAACTGCGCGCGGCCTCGAAGCCGGAAGTGCTGTACGCGCTGCTGACCGAGCCCACCAACGGCGGCGCGAGTTCGCAAGCCGCTTAGTGGACGCTGAGCGGTGTGAATTCGTTCTGCACCGCGGCGCCGTAGGCGCTGTCCCACGCGTCGGTGAAGCCGAGCACGCTGCCGTCCACCGCGTGCAGCACATAGAGCTTCATCCCGTCCGGCACCTTGATGCCTTTGGGGATGATGCCCTGGCGGCGCGCCTCCGCGGCGTCCGTCGGCTTGATGTAGGCGAAGCGGGCAGGGCCGTGCATCACGGCGTCATCCGTCTCGAAGATTTCGTTCCTGTTGGTCATTGGCTGACCTCCTGTTGTCACGCCCCTCTCTTGGGCGTGTTCGGTTTCGATGTGATCTCGATCGTGCGCACCACCGGTTCCACCGTGTGGCGCGCCAGAGAGATCGAAAGCAGGCCATTCTCGAGTTCGGCGGACGTCACCTCTATTCCCTCGGCCAGCACGAACGCGCGCTGAAACTGGCGCGCCGCGATGCCTCTGTGAAGAAACGTCCGATCGGTCGATTCGGTTTGCTTGCCCCGGATCACAAGCTGGTTTTCCTCGACCGTGATCCCCAGTTCCTCGCGGCCGAAACCGGCCACCGCCAGGGTGATCTTGAGCCGGTCCGGGCCGGATTCCTCGATATTGTAGGGCGGATAGCCGTCGCCGGCCGCCTTGGTGGTGCGCTCCAGAAGGCGCTCCAGATGCTCGAAACCGAGCAGGAAAGGGCTGTTGAACGTCGTATTCCGCGTCATTTCAAAGCCCTCCTCGAGCGGCTTTGGCACTGTTTGCGGCCCCGATCGGGCGCCGCCTCTAGGGAGAATGTGGGGACTTTCGCCCGCCGATCAAGATGTCCCCGTTTCGTTCGGGAACCGGCTAGCTCGCCGCCAGCCCACAGAGCTGCACCAGCGTCTGCGGCATCAGCCAGCCGTTCACTTCGGCGAGGCGGCCCTGCGCGGCGTCGGCGCCCAGCACGTCGGACAGCGTGCGCGTTCCAATCTGTGCGCGCAGATCCCGCGCGACCTTGCGCACGTCGAAGGCGGGCGAATTGGAGAGCACGACCGCGCCGAGCTTCTCCGCGGCGTCGCGGTCGGGCAATTGCGAGAGCAGATCGTCGAATGCGGTGGGCGCATAGCGCCGGCCGATGATGTGGGCGGCTTCATAGGCCGTGCCGCCGACGAGGCTGAGACCGAACAGGCCGAGCAGCGTTGCAAGCACGGGACGGCGCGCGATTTCCGCTTTCCAGTGGCTCATCGCAGCAATCCTTTCAGCCGGTCGGCCAGGCGCAAGGTCAGCGCCAGCATGTTCATGGTCGGATTGGACGCGCCATAGGTCGGAAACACCGACGTCCCCGCGACGTGAAGGTTGGCGACGCCGAACACCTGCTGGTTCGCATCGACCACGCCGCTGCGCGGATCGGCGCTCATCCGCGTCGTGCCCATGTGATGGTTGCCCCAATCCATCACGCTGAGCCATTCCGCACGCGTCTTGTGATGCAGCTTCAGCATGCCGATGCGCGCCGCCAGAAGCTGGCGGCCGAATTCAGTGAGCGTCGCGCGATAGCGCGCGAAATCGCCGTCCGAAACGCGCATGTCGAGCTTGAGCCGCGGCATGCCGAGTGGATCGCGCTGCTCGCTCAAGGTGAGCCGCCGGTCCGGATCGGGCGCCAGTTCCATGCCGCAGCCCACCGTGAAGGCCTTGAAGGCGCCCGCATCGACGCCGAGCGCGGACGCCGTGGCCGCAACCGCGGCGCGGTCGATCGCGTCGAGCTGCAGCTCGCCCTCGATGGTGGTCAGCGATCCCAGAATGTCATGCGCGCGCTTGAATGCATCGGTGGGCGAGATCGCGGCGCGGAACAGCGTGGCGTCGACCTCGCGCGGCACCTGGTAATAGACCGGCAGATTGCCGTCGAACACCACCAGCGTCGCCACCTGGCCCGGGATCGGATGATCGGCGAAGAAGCGCCCGACGAGATCGTGGCCGTTGCCGATGCCGGCCGGCATCACGTCGTTGGAGGCGAGCAGCAGGCGCGCGGTCTCGATGCCGCCGGCGGCCGCGACGACATGCCTGGCATTCACTTTGAACTTGTTGCCGGTGAGCGTCGCGACATCGAGATGATCGACATGCCCGCCGCCGAGCCTGAGCCCTGTGACGTTGGCGTGCAGCAGCAGATCGAGATTGGGGATGCGCTTCAGGTCGCTCGCGTAGCGCGTGCCGAAATTCGTCGGCAGCACGTCTTCGCTTTGCCGGCTGAACTGGAAATAGGTGGTGTAGACCCCGCCGTCGCCCAGCGGCAGCGGCGCGCCCTGCGAGTCGGTCCACACTTTCGCGTCGTCATAGATGAACGGTCCCGCTTCGACGAGCGATTGGGCGCGGGCATAATAGGGCTCGAGCGTCTTGCGCGTGATCGGCCAGCCCGAATGCGGCAGCCAGTCGCGCGTTTCGAAATCGATTTCATCCAGCGGCCGGCACCAGCCGCCCCAATGCCCCGTGCTGCCGCCCAGGCAGCGCAGCCGCGAGCCTTGGAGCGTCAGATAGGGAACGCCGGTTTCGCTGCCGGCATAGAGCGCCTGGGTCGCGGTCTCGAAGTTCAACCCGCCGCTTTCCAGCAGCAGGATCCTGATCGGCGTGTTGGCGAGCGCGAGCGCCAGCGTGATGCCGGCGGGCCCGCCGCCGATGATCGCCAGGTCGGTGTCGATGGTGCTGCCCGGAGCAACGGCGCGGGCGTCGGCGAAAGCGCGCAAATCTGTTCCCTCTGGCCCCGCGCGCCCCAGGCGGGAAATGTCAGTTTAACTCAGGAATGTCGCAAAAGTCTGTCCCGATATTTCGCGCTACGCCGTGGCAGTCTCCGCCGCTGCGCGGCGAAGACTGGTGGAGCCAAGCGGGATCGAACCGCTGACCTCCTGCATGCCATGCAGGCGCTCTCCCAGCTGAGCTATGGCCCCTTGGGCGGATCGGAGCGAGCGGAGCCGCGGTCCGATCCGGTGACTAGCGTTCGTCCTTCGCGATATCCGGATCGATGATGCCGACGACGTCGTCGCCGTCCTCTTCGACTTCCTCGAGCAATCCGTCGTCGGTCTCTTCCTCGTCGGCGTCGTCGGCTTCGATGTCGGCGATCACGGCGGTCTCGTCGCCTTCGACCACGCTCATGCCGGCTTCGGCCGCTTCTTCCTCGGGCGTCGCGACTTCTTCTTCCTCGTCGTCATCGTCGGTGGCGACGACCAGCGGCGCCTCCTCGACGACTTCCTCGGCCTCGACCTCTTCGGCCTCGGCGTCCTCGTTCTCCTCGACCTCTTCTTCTTCGTCCTCGTCGCGCACGGCCACCGGCTGCGGCTTGACGGGCTCAGGCGCGCGCGCGCGGCGCTGCTTGTAAAGCGACTCGGGCTCGAATGAGTATTGGCACTTCGGGCACTCGATGGGCCGCTTCTGAAGGTCGTAGAAACGCGCGCCGCAAGATGGGCACACGCGCTTTATTCCAAGATCCGCCTTGACCAAAGTCATGCTTCCCGCGCGAATATCTGTTGCTGAAGGTCGGGTCGTTTGCCACTTCCGGGGCGGCGTGTCAAAGCGTGTTTGGGAACCCCATGAGCGCCAGTCAAACCCAGCGTCCGCTTGCCGCGCGCCGGTCCGGCGCCTTGCGCGGCACCGCCGCCGTGCCGGGCGACAAATCGATCTCCCACCGCGCGCTGATCCTGGGTGCGCTGGCGGTCGGCGAAACGAAGGTTTCGGGGCTGCTCGAGGCCGCCGACGTGCTCAATACCGCCGCCGCGATGCGCC
>DATNNS010000316.1:0-3181 GCA_035601715.1 Rhizomicrobium sp. | reverse complement strand
CCCGCCACAACGTTGCCATAGACTGGGGGCAGATTCTGGCTGTCCTCATCCTTGGAGGCGACTATGAAATTTGTGCATTTGGCGGTGGCCGCGCTGGTCGTGGGCACCATGGCCGGGTTCATGTGGCCGGCAATGGCCGATTCGTCGTTGCCGATGGACAACCCCACCACGCTCAACGGCATCGACACGGTCTGCACCGGCATCGGCTCGGGCCAGGACAATCCGGCTTGGGCGGGCTATCCGATCCGCGTCGAGTTCTCCAACGGCGGCGCGCAATATCTCGCCGGCGCCCATATCGTGCTCGAGAAGGGCGGCAAGACGCTCACGGCGTTCGATTGCGCGGGCTCGTGGATACTCTTCAAGCTGCCGGCCGGCTCATACAAAGTGACCGCGACGCTGACCGGGCAGGGCGGCGGCACGCCGCGCAGCGCGACCTTCTCGCCGCCGGCCAGCGGCCAGAAGCGCGTCGTCATCCAGTTCCCGGTCCAGGCGAACCAGTAGTCTCTCCAGACCGACCCATAAAAAACGGGCGGCGAAGTTTCCTTCGCCGCCCGAAACGTTCCGTCAAAAGCGATCAGACCGCCTTGAGGTTCGCCGCCTTGGCGCCGCGCGCATCCGGCACGACGTCGAAGGAAACCTTCTGGCCTTCCTGCAACGAACGCAGGCCCGCCGCTTCGACGGCCGTGGCGTGGACGAACACGTCCTTGCCGCCGCCTTCCGGCGAGATGAAGCCAAAGCCTTTGGAGGTGTTGAAGAACTTCACGGTTCCGATGGTCATTTCCAGTCCTTTAGTCATCGGTTCCGCCTAGGCGATATGCGCAGGCGGACGCGGCGGACGTTGTTCATCAGGAAGGAAGGTCGACTGTCTCGTCCAGGCGCGCACAGAAGGCGGTCGGGATTCTTTCAACAGGTGCGCTTCATCTGACGGGACGCCGTTGCGTAAACCCCATATACAATCGGCAAGGCCCGGCTGCAAGAACCGGGGGCTAAGCCTTTGCTTTGACAGCTTTTGCCCGGCTGCGCTTGGCCTTGGCCGGGGGCGCCTCGGCGGCGACGCGGTCGGCCTCGATCTTGTCGGTGGCCTCCTTGGCGAGGCGCAGGGCGCGCAGCTTGGCGGTCTTGGCGGCGACGGCGGCGCGCTCCTTCTCGATCTCTTGCTTGACGGCGACGTCACGTTGCTCGGAGGCCGTGAAATGGTTCTGCGCCCGCTTGCGCGCGGCATCGCGGGAATCGGAAGGGCTGGGCATGGCGTCGTCTTTCTTCTATCGGGCTTCTATCGGGCGGGGTGCACGCCGAACGGGTCCGACTCGGACCGGGGTGCGGCGTTCATGTTAGCACGGGCCCTTTGCCAAAAGGTGGGAAAAAGCCCGCCTAAAAGCACGAAAGTCGGTTCTTCGGCGCGCGGCGGATTGAGGTTGTAGTCCGAGAAGCACAGCCAAAGCGGGCGGATGCGCACCTAGGCAATGCCCGGTCAGCCCTGGCGCTGGCGGCCTGCCTCCGGCCATGAAAAAGGGCGGCGGAGTTGCCCCCGCCGCCCGATTCCTCAAAGCCAGATTGGCTTAGACGGCCTTGAGATTGGCCGCCTTGGCGCCACGGGCGTCGGGCTGGATGTCGAACGACACCTTCTGCCCTTCGGCCAGGCTGCGCATTCCCGCCGCTTCAACGGCGCTGGCGTGGACGAATACGTCCTTGCCGCCGTCTTCCGGGGAGATAAAGCCGAAGCCTTTGGAGGTATTGAAGAACTTCACGGTTCCGATGGTCATTTGATTTTCCTTTGGTCATCGGATTCCGTGCGCGCGAAATGCGAGCACGGACGTGGAGAACGAAAGCATCAGGTTTGTAGAAGTTTTCCGTGTCGTCCGGCGCGCAGCAAAGCGAGTCAGTATCAACGGGAGCGCTTCGTCTGACGGGACGTAAGAACCACGTGCGGACCGTATAGGCGATCGGGGGTTAAATAGCAATGATTGGGCGAAAAACGAGGCTTTCGGCGGGATTCTTCCGGCCGTGCCCGCTCACAGGCCGGTAAATTTTCGCGGGCCCGGAGCCGATGCGCCGGACAATCGTTTCCATGGCGGTTTCCGCTGCGCCGCCCGCCAAAGAGGAGAAACGACATGAGGGACAAGATTCTCGCCACGCTCGCCGTGCTGGGGCTGCTCGGTTCGCTGGCGGCCTCCGCCGCGGCGACGCCCGCGCAGCGCTGCGACCAGGACGGCTGCTGGACCTACAATTGCGACGCGACCAGCAATCATTGTCACCGCCACTGGATCAGCAGCACGCCGCGCAGCGACGCGGCAACGCCGGTCACGACGCCGGATCCGGCGCATCCCGACCAGCTTTGCGACAGCAATGGCGACAACTGCCAGGCGCCGCCTCCGCCGCGCTGAGCCTTCTGGCCCGAATGGCCCTCTCGCGCGTTATGAAATGATGCACAGAGAGGTCGCTCCATGAGTTTGCTGCTGATTATCGTCATCCTGCTGATCCTGTTCGGCGGCGGCGGCGGATATTACGCCCATCGCAATTACGGCGGACGCGGCCTCGGCGGCGTTCTCGGCCTGGTGCTGGTGATCATCCTGGTGCTGTGGCTGGTCGGCGCATTGGGCGGCGCGCACGTCTGATCCTTTACGGCATCTCAGTCGCGCGTAGCGCTTGCAGCCGCCGGTACGCCGGCGCCAATTCCCGCTCGGCCGTTGCGCGCAATTCGTCGCCGGCTTCGCGCTGCTTGGCGGCGCTGTCGGGCGTGAACGGACGCGGCGCTTTCGCGTCGCTGCCGGCGGCGTGCGCCATCAATGCGCGTTCGCTCTCGCCGCAGACAATTCCGAAATGCGGCAGGATGCGATCGGCGACCGCGCCGGGCAGTTCGCGGTAGTCGACGAGCAGCCCGCCTTCGCGTAGCTGCGCCGCCGCCGCGTCACAGATCGCGGCCAGCGCCTGCGCGGTGCTCGGCGCGCCATAGTGCGGCGGCAGGATGTCGACATGCATCGCGCTGCTGCGCGCATGCGAGACGAGAACCTCCACCGGATCGCGATACAGAAACACCCACGGCACGGACGGCGCCGCGGCGCGCAACAGCGGCAGCAGCATCGCGTGCCACGCCTCGAGCTTGACGAAAGCGCCCGCGAAGGCGGCGAGCAGCGCGCGCAGGATGGCGGCGTGGTCGCCTGGCGCGAGCGCGGGGAGCAGC
>DATNNS010000315.1:0-5574 GCA_035601715.1 Rhizomicrobium sp. | reverse complement strand
GGGCAAGCAACCGCACCTATGTGCTTTTCATCATGACGCTGATCTATGTCGTGAATTATCTCGACCGCCAGATCCTCGCCATCCTGATGCCGCAGATCAAAGCCGAGTTCGGCCTTACCTATACCCAGATCGGCTATCTGGTCGGGCCTGCCTTCGCCATTGTCTATGCGGTGCTGGGCGTGCCGCTCGCGGTGATCGCGGACCGCGCCAACCGGCGCAACGTGATCGCGGCATCGCTGGCGGTGTTCAGCATCATGACGGTGCTGTCGAGCTACGCGCGCGGCTTCTGGACGATGGCGCTGGCGCGCTTCGGCACCGGCGTTGGCGAGGCGGGCACGGGACCGTCGATCAATTCGGTCATCGCCGATCTCTACGCGCCGGCCGAGCGCGCGTCGGCGCTGTCGTTCTACACCGCGGGACTGAACGTCGGTCTGCTGGTCGCCTTCTTCGGCGGCGGCTGGATTTCGGAGCATTATGGCTGGCGCGTCGCGATCGTCTCCGCCGGCGTGCCCGGCCTGCTGCTCGCCGTGCTGCTGCTGCTCACCGTGCGCGAGCCCAAACGCGGCCTAGTCGAGGCGCTGCCGGACACCAATCCGCCCAGCTTCGTCACGGTCGTGAAATATCTCTGGGGCCAGCGTTCGTTCCGCTGGATGTCGATCGGCACTTCGTTCAGCTCGTTCGGCGGCTATGCCGGCATCGCGTTCATCCCGACCTTCCTGAAAATCTCCCACCATATGTCGCCGGCGGAGATCGGCGCGGCGCTGGCGCTGCTCACCGGCATCGGCGGCGCGATCGGCACCTATTTCGCCGGCGTGCTCGCCGACCGCTACGGCGCGCGCGACGTGCGCTGGAACATGTACGTTCCGATCGTCGCCGGCTTCATCGCCGTGCCGTTCGCGCCGCTGTTCTATCTGTCGTCCAGCACGGCCGTCACGCTTGCCGCGGCCATCATCCCGGTGATGATGAGTGCGACCTATGTCGGCCCCGCCTATTCGATGGCGCAGGGACTGGTGCCGCTTCGCATGCGGGCGCGCTCGGTGGCGATTCTGCTTCTTATCCTGAACATCATCGGGCTCGGGCTCGGACCGCCGGTCGTGGGCAAGATCGCCGATCTGCTGCAGCCCTATTTCGGACCCGACGCGCTACGCTACGCGATGATGACGACGATTCTCACAGGCCTGATCGGCGCTTACTGCTATTGGCGCGCCGCGGCCACACTCAAGGCCGATTTGGCCAAAGTGAGCGGCACGGCTTGAGCTTGGGCCGCCAGCCGCTAGAGTCGGACTTATGTTGCGCGTAAGGGAACTTGCCGCTGTCACCGCAATCGCGATGTGCGCGATGGCGGGCGCTATTGTGTGGCAATCGTTCCAGCCTCCCAGGCCTGTCGCGGTTGCGGCGCGAAAATCCGCACCGGTCGCCATTGCGGCGCCCGTGCAGCGCATCGTCGTAGAGCAGCCGCAGCCGAAGCGCGCGGTGGTCGCGTTGCGTGCACCGGAAAAGATTGCGCCGCCGCCCGAAGCCGGCGACGAGCCCGCGAACAGCAATACGATCCGCGCGGCCGACACGATCGTGCCGGACGTCGAGCGCGCGGCGCAGGCGCCCGACGTCGCGGCGCGGCTGCGCGACCGGGTGCCGTCCGGCCTGATGCGCTATTTCGACGTCGTGCTCTATGTCAGCAAATCGGCGGAAGGTCCCTGGGCGCAGCACATGTTCATTTTCCATCGCGACGGCGACGCGCTGGTCTATGAGCAGAATTTTCCGGTCTCGACGGGCCGCGAGCTGCACGAGAAATATTTCACCAGCACGCCCGCCGGAATCTTCGAGCTCGATCCGAACCGCTTCGAGACCATGCACTATTCGCACACCTGGCACGGCGCGCCGATGGCGTGGGCGATGTTCCTGAACTACATCCACAACGACCGGCTGGTCGGCATTGCGCTGCATTCGGCCGGCGAGCACGTGCCCGACCTCGGCCACCGTGCCTCGGGCGGCTGCGTGCGCTTGCCGCCGGAGATGGCGGCGATGCTGTTCCATCGCTTCGAGAGCGAGGAGCGCGGCGAAGTGCCGGTGCTGCAATTCGACGAATCGCGCCGCAGCACCAGCGTGGCGGGCGAAATGTTGCGCGACGCGGACGGCCGGCCGGTGATGACCGACGGCTACAAGGTGCTCCTGGTCATCGAGGATTACCCCGGCGGACCCGCCCTGGTTGCGGTTTTATCCTGATTTCCCGGGTATTTGGGGGTTGCGGGCCGCCGGGTTCTCGGCGATCCTGTTAACCTGTCATTGCTCCGGAATGGGACAGCGGCGGCTGGGCCTTGTAGCCTGCCGTTCGTGAAACGGGATGGCCGCCGAAACATGGTGCTCAGGCAGTTAAGCGTCCTCTACCTTGCCGCAGCGTCGAGCTTCTGCGTCGCCATCGTGCTGTCGCAACATCCCACGCTCAACAGCGCCGCCAAGACGGGCGCGCACTTCGCGGGCGAAAAGAGCGCGGAAGCTGCCGTCGCCCTGAACAACTATGTGCTCAAGCCGGGTTGGTCATGGACCACCAGCGAAGCCGGCGATCTCACTCATCGCGCCGAAGTGGCGATGAACCCGCCGCCGGTCCATGTCGCGCAGAAGCCGGCGCCGGTCCGTCCGGTGCAGCTTGCCAGGCGCGAAACGCCGAAGCTGGCGAAACCCGTAGCCGCGCCGCAACGCGTCGCGACTATTGCGCCTCCGAAGTTGCGGCCGCCGATCGTCGAGAGCACGCCGCCTGAAATTCCAGCGTTGCCGGGCAAGTCGCAGGAGGTTGCCAGCGCCGCGCCCCCGAAGCTCACGCTTGTCCCGCAAGCCGCGCTTCCCGCGCCGCCGCCGCCGAGCGTGGAGAACACGCCGCCTGCGCGCGTCGCTGCCGCGCCGAGCCCGGAAGAGCTTGTACGCGTCACCCAGCGGCTGAAGGACAGCCTGACCAGCGAGATGCTCGAGCACTTCGCGCTCTTCCTCTATGTGAGCAAGGCCGATCACGGCCCGCTCGCTCAGCGCATGTATGTGTTCCAGAAGCAGGCGAGCGGCGATCTGACGATGCTCTACAACTGGCCGGTTTCGACCGGCCGCGAGCAGATCGAATACAATCCGGCCGGCGTCAAGCTGCCCAGCTTCACGCCCGCCGGCTATTACCAGCTCGACCCCGGCCGCATGTATTCGCATTACCGTTCGGTCCAGTGGGACCAGCCGATGCCGTATGCCATGTTCTTCAACTGGGAAAACCGCGGCTACATGACGGGTCTGGCGATCCACGGCGCGGCGGGCGAGGACATCGGCCTGCTGGGGACGCGCGCGAGCGCGGGCTGCATCAGGCTCGCGCCGGAGAACGCGCGTGTGCTGTTCTCGCTGATCCGCGAGAACTACAAAGGCCTGGTGCCGAAATTCGCCTATGACCGGCGCACGGCGACCATGGCGAACGACGGGATGATGCTGCATGACAGCGACGGCCGGCTGCAACTCGCGCAGGGTTACAAGGTCCTGGTGTTTGTCGAGGATTATGGCGGCGAGAACGTGGTCGCCGCGCTGTTCTGAAACAGCGTCAACGCAACCTTTCCAATTTGAATAGCTGTGAGCGCGATTTCCTGCGCGTGCCGCTCGACGTCTGCGCCGCAAAGGCATAGCCTCCGTGGCGAGTGCTTCGTCTTCGTTCACATTCGGGAGTGCAATCGATGGCGCCAATTTCGCTCAGGTCCGCGCTGGTCGCGGCGGTTCTCGCGGGTAGCTTCGGCATGGTTCAGCTCTGCGGAACGGCGTCCGCCGTGGGGCCCGTCAGCGAGAACGTCACGACCTATCACTACGACAACCTGCGAACCGGCTGGAATCCGAACGAGACGGTGCTGACGCCGAAGACCGTGCTGCGCGGCAGCGGCGCCATGACGTTCAAGATGACGAGCTTCACCTCGCTCGACGAACAGGTCGATACCCAGCCCCTGATCGTCACCGGCCAGACCATCAAGAACATGGGGACGCACGACGTCGTCTATGTGACCACCGAAAACAATTCGATCTACGCCATCGACGCCAATAGCGGTGCGATATTGCTGAAGCGCAATCTCGGAACGCCGGTGCCGATTGAAGATCTGCCGGGCGGCTGCGGCAACAATTCAGGCAATGTCGGCATCGGCGGTACGCCGGTGATCGACCTGCCCAACAACATCATGTATGTCATCAGCTATCTCTCCGTTAATGGCGGCGAGGCCTATTACCTGCACGAGATCAACCTGACGACGCTGGCGGATGTGACGCCTAGAGTGCTGGTCAGGGCCGGCGCCAAGCTCACCAACGGCAAGAACTTTCTGTTCCACGCTTCCGTCAGCCGCCAGCGCGCGGCGCTGCTTCTGGCCAACGGCAACGTCTATGCCGGCTTCGCCAGTTTCTGTGACCAGGCCGCCGACCAGTCGCGCGGTTGGGTGCTGGGCTGGAACACCGGCACGCTGACACCGCTGGCCGCCAACGACCTCACCAACAAACTCGCGCCGACCCCGACAACTTCTTCCTGTCGTCGGTGTGGATGTCGGGCTACGGCCTGGCGTCCTCCGCCGCCGGCGACATCTACTTCGTCACCGGCAATTCCGACCCTGACGGCTCGACGATCGACGGCGTCAACAACGTCGCCGAAAGTGTCGTGCAGGTGTCTTCCGACCTTTCGACTGTGAAGAGCGTATTCACGCCGGACAATGCCTCGGATCTGGAAGGCGGCGACAACGACTTCGGTTCCGGCGGAGCGTTGCTGCTGCCGCCGCAGGCGGGCGCCCCGTCCAATCTGCTGACAGCCGCCGGCAAGGACGGAAATATGTATTTCCTCAATGCCGACAATCTCAACAACAACACGACCGGCTCGGGCCGCATCTTGGGCACCTACGGGATCGGCGGCTGCTGGTGCGGCGAGTCCTATTTCACCGGCCATGACGGTAAGGGCCATGTCGTCACCAGCGGCAACAATTCCGTATCGGTCTGGACCGTGAAGGGCGCGACCACATCGACATTGACGCAGCAGTTCACGACCGACGGCAACAGCGGCGCCCAGGACCCGGGCTTCTTCACCACGGTCTCGACGAACGGAACCGCCGCCTCCTCGCAAGTTATCTGGGCGGTCAGCCGCCCTGATGGCAGCCCGTCCGAAAATGTCTCGCTCTACGCATATAATGGCGGCAATGGCGCCACGCTGTTCTCCGGCGTGGCAGGGACATGGCCCAACACCGGCGGCAACGCCAACATCGTGCCTGTCGCGGCGAACGGAAAGGTTTACGTCGCGAGCTACGAAGGCCTGGCGATCTTTGGCCTGAGCAGCGGCCCGGCGGCGACCGTGCCGGCTTCCGAGGCGCGTGCGGTTGCCGCCCGCGTGCCGCTCGCGCCCGGCATGCACGAGATCTACGGAATGGTGCGCGCGGTGGCCGGTTCGACCATCACCGTGGTCAAGCGCGACGGCACGATCGTAAGCGTGGACGCGCAGCCCGCGGTTGCGAACATGAACTTCGCCGAACCCGCCGTCGGACGCGGCATCCTGGTGCGCGGCGCCTACAACAATGACGGTGTGCTGGTGGCGCAGTC
>DATNNS010000314.1:0-13378 GCA_035601715.1 Rhizomicrobium sp. | reverse complement strand
AATGGCGAGCTGTGCGGCGCGATCCGCGCGGGCACGCTCGGGCTGGACGATCCTGCCCTGCGCGACCACCTCGAGCGGACGGTCCGTGACAAGGTCGCGATCGATCAACCCAATTACGCGGGAGCGAAGCGATGAAAACGCGCGCCGCGCTTGCGACGGCCGCGGGAAAACCGCTCGAAATCGACATGGTCGACCTCGATGGCCCGAAGGCCGGCGAAGTGCTGGTGGAGATCAAGGCGACGGGCGTCTGCCATACCGATGCGTTCACGCTCTCCGGCGACGATCCGGAAGGGATGTTTCCCGCGATCCTCGGCCACGAAGGAGCGGGCGTGGTGCTGGAAGTGGGCGCGGGCGTGACATCGCTCGCACCCGGCGATCACGTCATCCCGCTCTACACGCCCGAATGCCGCGAGTGCGATTATTGCACCAGCCATAAGACCAATCTTTGCCAGGCGATCCGCACGACGCAAGGCAAAGGCGTGATGCCCGACGGCACCTCACGCTTCTCGTGGAAGGGCAAGCCGGTGCTGCATTACATGGGCTGCTCGACCTTCGCCAACCACACGGTGTTGCCTGAGATCGCGCTCGCGAAGATCCGCAAAGACGCGCCGTTCGACAAGGTCTGCTACATCGGCTGCGGCGTGACGACGGGCATCGGCGCTGTGATCTTCACCGCCAAGGCCGAGCCGGGCGCGACCGTCGTGGTCTTTGGTCTCGGCGGCATCGGGCTCAACGTGATCCAAGGGGCGCGCATGGCCGGCGCCGCGCAGATCGTCGGCGTCGATCTCAATCCGGCGCGTGAAGCGCTGGCGCGGCGCTTCGGCATGACGGATTTCGTCAATCCGAGAGAGGTGAGCGGCGACCTCGTCGGGCATCTCGTCGAGCTGACCAAAGGCGGCGCTGACTACAGCTTCGAATGCATCGGCAATGTGAAGACCATGCGCCAGGCGCTGGAATGCTGCCACAAGGGCTGGGGCACGAGCGTGATCATCGGCGTCGCGGGTGCGGGGCAGGAAATCTCGACGCGTCCGTTCCAACTGGTCACCGGCCGCGTCTGGAAAGGCACCGCCTTCGGCGGCGCGAGAGGCCGCACCGACGTGCCGCGCATTGTCGACTGGTACATGGACAAGAAGATCGCCATCGACGAGATGATCACCCACACGATGCCGCTGGAGCGCATCAACGACGCGTTCGAGTTGATGCATGAGGGCAAGTCGATTCGGAGCGTGGTGGTTTACTAAATTACGCTCCCATCGCGCCCACGATCGCGACCGAGCATACGTTCATCGCGGGCGCGCCGCCGAGGTTGTGGGTGAGACCAATCTTGGGGTTCTTGAGTTGGCGCGCGCCCGCCCGACCCTGCAATTGCAGGTACATCTCGTAGAGCATGCGCAAGCCGCTGGCGCCGATCGGATGGCCGAAACATTTCAGGCCTCCGTCGATCTGGCACGGCACCTGGCCGTCGGCGTCATAGAAGCCGTTCATCACATCGCGCCAGCCTTCGCCTTCTTTCGAGATATGCAGGTCTTCCATCGTCACCAGTTCGGTGACTGAAAAACAGTCATGCACCTCGATCATCGAGACTTCGTTGCGCGGATCCTTGATGCCCGCCTCCTCGTAGGCTTTCTTGGAGGCGATGCGGGCGGTATGGAAGTAGGAGCCGTCCCAGCTGTTGTGCTGGCTCTCCAGTCCGTTCGACAGCGAAAGCTGCAGCGCCTTTACCGTGATGAGATCCTTCTTGCCCATCGCCTTGGCGATCTCCGGCGTCGTGACGATGGCGCAGGCCGCGCCGTCCGACACGCCGCAGCAATCGAACAGGCCGAGCGGCTCGGCGATCATCGGCGCGGCGAGGCACATCTCCTCGGTGATCGCTTTTTGCAGATGCGCCTTGGGGTTCTTCGCGCCATTGGCGTGGCTCTTCACAGAGACATGCGCGATGGCGCGCTTGAGCTCGTCCTTCGAGACGCCATGCTTGCTGCGATAGGCGCTGGCGAGCTGCGCGAAATTGCCGGGCGCAGAGCCGTTGGCGCTCCACAGCGGATTGAGCGTGCCGTTCTCGCGCTGCGGCAGTCCGCCATAGCCGGTGTCCTTGAGCTTCTCGACACCCAATGCGAGCGCGATGTCGCAGGCGCCGGCGGCGACCGCATAGACCGCGCCACGAAACGCCTCCGAACCCGAGGCGCAGAAATTCTCGACGCGGGTCACCGGAATGTTGGGCAGGCGCAGCGCCACCGAAAGCGGCGTGCCGCCTTTGCCGACATGCTGGTCTTCGATGGCGGTGGAAAACCACGCGGCCTGAATCTGGTTAACGTCGACGCCGGCGTCCTGGATTGCCTCCAGATAGGCCTCGACCATCAATTCCTCGGCGCCCGATTCCCAGCGCTCGCCGAATTTCGAGCAGCCCATGCCGAGGATTGCGACCTTGTCCTTGATGCCCGTGGCCATGGCGAGTCTCCCAATCTGACTGCCTGTCATCTAACGGCCGAGCCTTGAGCGAGTAAAGCGGGGATTCTACATTACGAATTCGTATTAGCTTCTATCTTGCGCGGGAACTTTTGCCGGGCGAGAACATTCACATATGAGGTATCGCCATTTTGGCGGAGCCTCGGATTCGCCCGCTCGGCCGCTGTGGCGCTGAGCCAGAGACAACCAAGGAGTTTGAAGTGATGTCCAAGAGATTTTCAATCGTAGCAGGCGCGGCGGCGATGGCGGCGGCACTGGCATTCGCGGCTCCCGCGAGCGCCGATGGCGTCAAGATCGGCACTCTCACCTGCCATGTCTCCAGCGGCTGGGGCTTCGTCTTCGGCTCCTCCAAAGACATGCGCTGCAACTTCACGTCGGCCGCCGGTTATTCCGAGCATTATGTCGGCACCGTTTCGAAGTTCGGCGTCGATATCGGCTACACCTCCAGCGCCGTGATCATCTGGGCCGTGTTCGCGCCGAACTCCGGCACGAAGCATGGCGCATTGGCTGGCGGCTATGGCGGCGCGACCGCGAGCGCCACCGCTGGCGTGGGCGCAGGCGTCAACGTGCTTGTCGGCGGTTTCGACCGTTCGATCACGCTGCAGCCGGTTTCCATCGAAGGCAATACGGGCCTCAACGTCGCGGCCGGCATCGGCGCGATGAGCCTGAAATTCGCCCCGTAAGTTTCGGAGCGATACTGCAATGCGAAAGCCCGCCGGTCTCCGGCGGGCTTTTTGCTGTTCATCAATTGGTGCGGGTGGTCGGAATCGAACCGACACTCCTTGCGGAACCGGATTTTGAGTCCGGCGCGTCTACCAGTTCCACCACACCCGCATCTCCGATAGCTATAGCGAGACAAGGGTCGTTCGCCAATACTTATCGGCAGCCGTCGGACGGGAGAAACAGCATGAAACTCTATGGTGAAAACAATCCCGCGCCCAATCCGCGCAAGGTGCGCATCTTCCTTGCCGAGAAGGGCATCGCGGTGCCGCAAGAGCGCGTCTCGCTGATGCGGCGCGAGCACAAGGCGCCGGAATTCCTCGAGAAGAATTCGCTCGGGCAGTTGCCGGTGCTGGAACTCGACGACGGCACGTTCGTCTCCGAATCGATCGCGATCTGCCGCTATTTCGAAGCGCTGCATCCCGAGCCCGCGCTGTTCGGCAGCGATGCGCGCGAGCAGGCGTTGGTCGAGATGTGGATCCGGCGCGCGGAATTCCGTCACTGGATTCCCATCGGCATGGTCTGGCGGCACGCCGATCCGCGCACCGCCGCCGTGGTCGGCCGTCAGTTCACGGAGTTCGGCGAAACTAACCGAAAGGTCGCTGCCGACGCGCTCAGCTGGATCGACAGCGAGATGGCCGACGGGCGCGAATTCATCGCGGGCGACAATTATTCGACCGCCGACATCGTGCTGCTGTGCGGCATCGACTTCGCAAAATTCGTCAACATGGAAATGCCCGAAGACGCCAGGCACTTGCGCGCCTGGCATGCGCGCGTCTCGGCGCGGCCGAGTGCGAACGCCTGAGCGTCAGAAATTCGCGGTCGAGGCGATGTGTTCGGGATCGTCCTGCTGCGCGCGCTCGAACTTGAGGAAGTCGTAATAGCCGCAGCGCGGCGCATCGGGATAGACGCGGCAGGTCGACGGCCTGGCGTCGTAGACGGTGCACTGGCGCTTTTCAGTATCGAAGAACTGGCAGATGCGGCCGAAATTGTCGTCCGCCTTGCGGCGCATCGCGTATTTCGCTTCGCGGTCGTGGCGGGTGAATTTCTTGCGCGCCTTGGTGTAGCTGAGGCCGAAATGCCGCGCCAGGCGCTCGACATCCCGCTTGGTGATCGCGATCAGGGGATAAGAACAGCAATAGCCGGGACATTTCCTGCAGTCGTACGTCGCCATGCCAATCCGATCTTCGGTTACGCGCGCACCGGCGCCGAACGCTGGTCAGCCTGGCAGATCAGGCTCCAATTGCGCCATGATCCGCCCTGACTCCATCCAACACGCAACCGCCGTTCGGAATCGGACTGATGCTTTCGTTTACAGTAAGGGCGGCGATATTCAAGCCGCGACCTTTGGCATTTTCGAGCGCGATCAGCGGCCGGCATTGACAATTGATGGGAGCGATCTCAAGACGCTCATGGGACGCGCTCGACGTCCTTTCGGTTGGGGGTCGGCTGACCATGCGATTTCCCGCATTCCTGGGCTGGGTTGTGATCATGCTGCTGGGCGCGCTGGTGTTGTGCCCGGCGGTCGCCTATCTCGACCTCACGCCGCTGCCTGGCGACTTCCATATCCACTATGACGACATGGAGTTCTACCTGCCTCTGGCATCGTCGCTCGTCGCCAGCGTCGTTCTGACGCTTCTCTTTTGGATCATCCGGAAGTAAGAGCGGGCGTAACCCGCCAGCGCCCGAGTCTGCCCCAATGACGCTTCGCCCCGTCCGCCGCGCATTGCTTTCGGTATCCGACAAATCCGGCTTGGTCGATTTCGCCAAAGGGCTCGTCCGGCACGGCGTGACGCTGCTTTCCACGGGCGGCACGTCGAAAGCGCTGCGCGACGCCGGACTTGCCGTGACGGACGTGTCGGACGTCACCGGCTTTCCCGAGATCATGGACGGACGCGTCAAGACGCTGCACCCGAAAATCCACGGCGGCTTCCTGGCGCTGCGCGACAAGCCCGATCACGCCGAGGCCATGCGCGCGCACGGCATCGAAGGCATCGATCTGCTGGTCTCCAACCTCTATCCGTTCGAGGCGACCGTCGCCAAGGGCGCGGATTTCGACGAGACGATCGAGAATATCGACATCGGCGGCCCGGCCATGATCCGCGCGGCGTCGAAGAACCACGGCTGGGTCACCGTCGTCGTCGATACCGAGGACTATGCGGCAGTGCTGGCCGAGATGGACGCCAACAACGGCGCTACCACGCAAGACCTGCGCCGCAAGCTGGCGCAGATCGCCTATGCCCGCACGGCGGCCTATGACGCCGCGGTCTCCAACTGGTTTGCGGGCGAATTGGCGAAGGGCGGCGACAAGGCGCCGCCGCGCCGCCGCGCGCTGGCTGGCCATCTGCGCCAGTCGCTGCGCTATGGCGAGAACCCGCATCAGGAAGCAGCGTTCTACACGACGGGCGAGAAACGCTTCGGCGTCGCGACCGCCGAGCAGCTCCAAGGCAAGGAGCTTTCCTACAACAATATCAACGACACCGACGCGGCTTATGAATTGGTCGCGGAATTCGATCCGAAGGCGAGCCCGGCTTGCGCTATCATCAAGCACGCCAATCCCTGCGGTGTGGCGCTCGCGAGCTCGCTGGTGGAAGCCTACACCAAGGCGCTGGCCTGCGATCCGGTCAGCGCCTTCGGCGGCGTGCTCGCCTTCAACCGCAAGCTTGACGGCGCGACGGCGGAAGAGATTTCCAAACTCTTCACCGAAGTGATCATCGCGCCCGACGCGGACGACGACGCGCGGCGCATTCTTTCGGCCAGGAAGAACCTTCGCCTGCTGATCGCGGGCGGATTGCCCGATCCCGCGTCCAAGGGCTGGATGGTGAAGACGGTCGCAGGCGGCTTTCTCGCGCAGACGCGCGACAGTGCCCGCATCGCGCGCAAAGATCTCAAGATCGTCACCAAGCGCCAACCGAGCGAGGCGGAGATCGCCGACATGCTGTTCGCCTTCACCGTCGGCAAGCATGTGAAGTCGAATACTATTGTCTATGCGAAAGGCCTGCAGACCGCCGGCATCGGCGCGGGCCAGATGAGCCGGGTCGATTCGGCGCGAATCGCGGCGATCAAGGCACGAGAGGCCGCACAAGCCGCGGGATGGAAGGAGCCATTAACCATAGGCTCGGCCGCCGCGTCGGATGCGTTCTTTCCATTTCCTGACGGGCTCCTCGCCGTCGCGGAAGCGGGTGCAACCGCCGTAATCCAGCCCGGCGGCTCGATTCGTGACGACGAAGTCATCAAAGCCGCCGACCAAGCCGGGCTCGCCATGGCCTTCACAGCTGTGCGCCATTTCCGCCACTGACTCCCGCGCCCCATCCCGCCGTGTTAAGGTAACCGAAGTTAAGCCTGCCCCGTGTGAGCGGGGATGCGGCGTTGGGAATGGCTCCGAATGGAGCGCAACGGTCGGGGGACATGACCGTGAGAGGGTATGGCGAGGATATTCGGCCGTCCGCGGTGAAGCGGAGCGTGTCGTTTTGCGCGGGTGCCGTTCTGGCGCTGGCGATCGTGACGGCGATTCCCGCGCGCGCGGATTATACCGACGGCATCGCGGCAGCGGCCAAGATCAGCCAGGAAGCCGGCATCAAGATCTGGCGCCAGGGCGCCTGGCGCGACGACGACTTCCTCTCCGCCATCCGGCTCGGCGACATCTATGGCGACGAGCGCGGCGACAACAAGTTCTACGATCCGATCGAAGCCTATGTCTGGTACTACATCGCCTCGATCAGCGACGGCATCCACGAACATCTCGGCGACGCCAATGCGCGCCGCGTGATCTCCGACGACTTCCATCGCGCTCTTTCGCAGCAGGAAAAGCTCATGCTTCTGCTGACGGCCGAGCAGCGCGAGCAAGCGCGCAACAGGATCATCTACATCCTGGGCTGCCGCGGCGCGGACGGCTTCATCAAGCTGGGCCAGATCCACACGTCGGACTATGGCGACAACGTCTCGGCCCCGCCGCCGCCCTCCGGCCCGCCGGCCTGGCGTGCGCATGGCGGGCCGCCGCAAAGCTATTCACCGCCGCCCGACACTTACGGCTCGCTGGGCAATGTGTGGAGCTCGGAGCGCCAGTTCCACGACAGCGCGCGCAGCGAATTTGAGGCCGGCGAAGCGGCGGAAGCCCGCAAGATGATGGGCATCTCCTCGGACTCCGTCATCGTGCCGAACAACGGCGAAGCGCTGATGTATTTCCACATCGCCGACAATATGGGCCATCCGCTGGCGCGCGAATACCTGCGCAGCCTCGACCAGACCGTGCGCAGCTCGCGCTGGCTCGGCCCGCGCGTGTCCGCCGAAGCGGCCGACAAGGCGCATACCTGGTCGCCGCCTTTCGAATTCTACCCGGCCGGCGACAATGCCAGCGGCGTTCCGTACACGGATGAGTGCCATGTGAGCCTCGACCGCCAGCGAGCGCTGGCGATGGCCGAGCCCGGCATTCCGCCGCATGACGTGCAGCAGGCGCTGTGGTTCCTGGGCTGGAGCACTGTGCCTTTCGCGCGCTGGGCGGCGCTGAACGTCAATTCGGAAACCAAGGCGATCGTGCGCTTCCAGGCGACGCTCGGGCAGGATCCTACCGGACGGCTGACACCCGAGCAGATCGTGCGTCTGATCCAGACCGCGGCGGAGCGCGGCGATGCGGCGTCGCAGAACACGCTCGGTGTGATGTACGCCAAGGGCATCGGCGTGCCGCTCAATTATGTGCGCGCCGAACACTGGTTCACGAAAGCTGCCGACCAGCGCTACGCGGCCGCGCTCTATCATCTGGGCGTGCTCTACAAGGCAGGCCCGCCGGGGATCAAACAGGATCTGTCGAAGGCCAACGACTACTTCACGGCGTCCGCGCTGGCGGGCTTCAAACCCACGATGAACCAGCTCGCCCAGCTTCTCGCGGCCGCCAGCGCCGGCCCGCACCGCGAAGGCCATTGATCAGGGAGATTTCGCCATGTGGCAGGATGTTCGCTTGGGTCTTCGCCGGTTTACCATCATCGCGGCGGGCGTGCTGATCGCGACGCTGTGGTTCGCCGGCGACGCGAAGGTTTTCGCCGGAACCGCGAGCGACGATTCGGTTCTGCTCGATCCGTTCGATCCGGTGCCGCAAATCGGCTTCCATCACGGCGACTGCGACGATCCGTGCGGCTATCACCGCTGCCATGAAGGCTGTTACCGCCATCGTGCGCGCTGCGAGCGCGATTGCTGCGGGCGGGCATGCGACGAGGAATATTGGGCCTATTTCTGGTCGCTGCGGCGTTACGAGCACGAGACCGACACCTACAACGTTCTGCTCGATATCTATATGGACGAGCTGAGGACCTACGATCGGCGCTATCTCGGCCATTTCGACGAGCACGCCTTCGAAGAGTGGCGCCGGCAATTTCACGACCACGTGCCGCATTACGGGACGGCGGACCACCGCGATGGCGAGCACGATGGCGACTGGCACGATGGTGATCATCACGACGGCGACCACCATGACGGCGATCACTACGATGGCGATCACGGCGATGGGCATGACGGCGACCATCACGATGGCAACTCGCACGATGGGGACCACCATGATGGCGATCACCACGACGGCGACTGGCACGATGGGGATCATCACGACGGCGATCATGATGGCGACGATCAGCATCACGACGGTCAGTGGCAGGATCGCGACGGCAACTGGCATGACGGCCCGCCGCCGGATGGCTACGGACATTAGGCCGGCGGAGCCGGCGCTTACACTGCCGTCGTGCGCTGTTCCTTGACGAAGAACATCAGCACCAGGCCGATGGTGAGGAACAATGTCTCGCCCAACAATCCGATGCGCTGGTTGTGCGCCACCAGCGTCAGCCAGCCGACGAAGCCGGTCGCCAGGAAACTCGTCGATTGGCCCGACAGCGAATAGAGCCCGAAGAATTCCGCCATCTTCTCCGGCGGTGCGATGCGCGCCAGCATGGTGCGGCTGTTGGCGTAGCCCGCGGTGATCAGCACGGCGACGAAGTTGACGATTGCGAGGAAGACGATCTCCGGCCAGGTATTGAAGAACGGCGCCGACCAGACATGCGGCGCGTGCAGGTCGTAGGGGATGAACCACAGGATGCGGTCCGGCCCCATGGTGAGCGATAGCAGGCCGAAAATCGCGGTGCCGCCGACGCTGATGAAGATCGCATTCTTGGAGCCGAATTTGTTGTCGAGCCAGCCGCCGAAGAAGCCGCCCAGCACCGCGAAGATGCTGAGCTCGATGCCGTAGACCAGCATCGGCACCGGCCCCCAATGAAAGGTACTTGAGGCGTAGATGCCGCCGAACACCAGCACCGCCGTCATGCCGTCGTTGAAGAACAGCCGCGCCAAGAGATAGGCGCCGACATTGCGATAGTGCCTGAGGCTTCGGATCGTGGCGATCACGCTCTTGACGCCCGCGATCATCGCCTTGCCGAGCCCCATCTTCGATGACGGCCGGTCCGGCGTGAACAGGAACAGCGGCAGGCTGAACAGCGCGAGCCAGATCGCGCAGACCGGTCCCGACAGCCGTTCGGGCTCGTGCAGCGCCTGGCTCACGCCCCAGATCGGATGCGCCGGAATGAAGCTCCACGGCACCATGCCCGGCAGCGCGAATGCGATCAGCATGAACAGCAGCAGGATGATGCCGGCGGCATTGCCGAGCGCGAGCCCCAATCCCGACAGCCCGGCGATGCCGCGCGGACTGGCGATCGTGGGCAGCAGCGAGTTGTGGAACACGGCGGAGAATTCGTAAGCCACGTTGGCCGTGGCGATCAGCGCGCCGACGAAGAAGATGCCCCAGGCGCTGGCATGCGGCATGGCGAACCACATCGGCAGCATCGCCGCGATCAGGATGACGACATAGAAAGCGATCCAGGGCTTGCGCCGCCCGCCGCGGTCGGCGATCGCGCCGAGGAACGGCGCGAGGAACGCGATGACGATGCCGCTATAGGCCTGGATGATGCCGGCCAGCCCCTGCCCGCGCACCGGATCGCCCACCACGGTGTTCACGAAATAGGGCGAGAACAGATAGATCCAGACGACG
Source organism: Rhizomicrobium sp. (assembly GCA_035601715.1). GTDB lineage: Bacteria > Pseudomonadota > Alphaproteobacteria > Micropepsales > Micropepsaceae > Rhizomicrobium. The sequence continues at coordinate 3,174 of DATNNS010000314.1, read as the reverse complement.
AGGATGTAAGGGTTGCGCGCCCATTCGAACATCGCCCAGGACTTCTGCCCGAGCGGACTTGCGATCCCGTCGCCCGTTGCCGACAACCCCGCGGGCGCCCGCAGCCATGCGGCCAGACCGGTGGCCTGCACCGCCGCATCGCCGGCCGGGCTTCCCTCTTCGCCGGCCAGCGGTGCTGCGGCGTCCTGCTTCTCTCCCACGCGATCCCTGCCCTGATTGTTATCGTTGTCCGACACCTTGCCACTTCGCCGCAGCGTGTCCAGTGCGCTCGGCTTTGCCCCCTTCGCCGCATCTGCTAAGACGAAAAGGGGCCTGCATTCGAGGCTCCGTTGGAGCCCGGCAATGCCCGCGAACAAGCCGCTCGTGCCAAAGCCACTTGTAATAGTCACGCGCAAATTGCCCGACGCGATCGAGACGCGGATGCGCGAGCTGTTCGACGCGCGGCTCAACCTCGACGACAAGCCCATGTCCCAGGCCGAGCTGATCGCCGCGGTGCAGACCGCCGACGTGCTCGTCCCCACCGTCACCGACCGGATCGATTCCAAGGTGCTGGTGCGCGCCGGGCCCAACCTCAAGCTGATCGCCAATTTCGGCAACGGCGTCGACAATATCGACGTCAAGACCGCGCTCGAGCGCGGCATCACCGTCACCAACACCCCCGGCGTGCTGACCGAGGACACCGCCGACATGACCATGGCGCTCATCCTGGCGGTGCCGCGGCGCCTCGTCGAAGGCGTCGACGAATTGAAAGCCGAGCACTTCACCGGCTGGACGCCCTCCTGGATGCTGGGCCACCGCATCTGGGGCAAGCGGCTCGGCATCGTCGGCATGGGGCGCATCGGCCAGGCGGTGGCGCGCCGCGCCAAGGCGTTCGGCCTGCAGATCCACTACCACAACCGCAAGCCTGTCCACCGCGAGATCGAGAAGGAGCTGGACGCGACTTACTGGGACAGCCTCGACCAGATGCTGGTGCGCATGGACATGGTGAGCGTCAACTGCCCGCACACGCCGGCGACCTATCACCTGCTCAGCGCGCGCCGCCTCAAGCTGATGAAGCCGACCGCCTATGTGGTCAACACCGCCAGAGGCGAAGTGATCGACGAGAACGCCCTGGCCCGAATGCTGGCCGCCGGCGAACTCGCCGGCGCAGGCCTCGATGTCTTCGAACACGAACCGGCCGTGAACCCCAAACTGCTCAAGCTCAAGAACGTGGTGCTGCTGCCGCATATGGGCTCAGCCACGCTCGAAGGCCGCATCGACATGGGCGAAAAGGTCATCATCAACATCAAGACCTTCGCGGATGGGCATAAGCCGCCGGATCGGGTGATTCCGGCGATGTTGTGAGGGGGCTCGATCTCCGACCTCAACTTCTGGTAGTCACATTCCGCCAATCTCCTATCCCTTGATCATTGTTTTTCACCAACCTGCACACCCCCTCCCCCGGGGGTCGTGCGCTATCGGTTTAAAGTGAGAACATAATAGGAACAAATAAAACGGAGTCAACCACAAATTGAGTGTCAATCGTCTTTCATTCGTCCGCTCCGAACGCGCCTCACCCACCTATCCCCACCACCCGCATCATCAGCCTGACCAACTCCGTCTGCCGGTTCGTCCGTGTCTTCGCGAGGATGCGGGCGAGGTGCACGCGCACGGTGTTGTAGCTCGTGTCCATCCGCCCCGCGATCGCGCGGGGGTCGTGGCCGGCGAGGAGTTCGAGGGCGACGGCGGCTTCGGTGCGCGTCAGGCCGAACAGGTCGCGCAGCCGGCGCTCGGGCGGGGCGTGGCCGGCTTCGGGATCGCTGACGCAGACGATCGCGGCCGGGCCCAGATTGAACAGCGTCGCGTGCTCGCGGTTGACGGGGGCGATGACGGCGGAGAGCGGATGGCGGCCGGGCGCGCGCGGCAGCGACAGCGAACCGCCGCTGCGCGAAGGCGACACAGCAGCGGCGATCAGCGCGCGCAGCTTGCGCGTCGCGTCGGGCGTGGCGCCGGCGAGTTCTTCGTTGGCCACGCTCACGCCGTCGCGCTTGCGCAGCATTGCTTCGGCCGCGCTATTGGCGTGGCAGACGCGGCCGCTGTCGGCGATCAGGAAGACGCCATGCGCCGAGCGGTCGAGGAATTCGGCCAGCGCCTCGCCGGTCTGGCCCGCCTCGCCCAGCCGCATCGCCAGCTTCAGCGCGCGCGTCAGATGCGGCTGCAGGGTCTCGCCGATGCGCACTTCGTCGTCGTCGAAATCGCCGGCTGCGGCGCTGCGCATGACGTTCACCGTGCTCGCGCTTTCGCCGTGCAGCGCCAAGCCGATCATCAGCGCGCTGTGCATGCCGTTGGGCTTCATGAAGCTGTTGTAGTATTCCGACGCCATCAGCTCGCGCTTGTCGACGACGTCGCGGTCGGTGAGCGTCTTGAGGCGCGGCATCGCGCGGATAGTCCGCAGATCGTTGCCGCGCGTGAGCGGATTGCGCCGCGCGTAATAGCCGTAGAATTCGCCGAGCGCCCTGGGATCGAGGCGCGTCGTCAGGCCCTGGCCGCGCATGGTGATTTGATTCTGGGAAAGCAGCGCCGCCGGCCCCGCGCCCACCGCGTCGGCGACCTCTTCCAGCACGCGCGGCCACAAAGCGAAATCCAGCGCCGCGTCGTAGATCAGACCGGTCAGTTCCGCGAGATCCCGCATGGCGGCGCCCGTCACGATACCGGAGCAACGTAATGCAATTGCGTTACGACGGCCAGCGCGTCCTTGCCTATCCTGACGTGAGTCCGGCCAGGCCGGAGGTTCCGCGGGAGTACGCAATGACGACCATCAACGGCACGGACGGCGACGACGATATCCACGGCACCAGCGGCAGCGAGACGATCAACGGTCTCGACGGCAACGACTTCCTCATGTCGAACACCGAGCTCACCGGGGCGGACGGCAACGACATTCTCAACGGCGGCGCCGGCAACGACACGTTGATCGGCGGCGGCGGCATGGACCAGCTCGTCGGCGGCGCCGGCAACGACGTGCTCAACGCCAATGGCAGCGGCATCTACACCTTCGTCACCGACGTCAATCATCCCCAGCCCAGCGATACCGTCGACGGCGGCTCCGGCGTCGACACGCTGGTTCTGGATTATGCCGGCCAGCACTTCCTGGCGGATAACGGGCCGAACGACGACGTCTATGTCGATATTTCC
>DATNNS010000313.1:0-7653 GCA_035601715.1 Rhizomicrobium sp. | reverse complement strand
GATGCCGGCGGCTTCTTCCAGGATGGCGCGGCGCGCCAGGGGCTTCTGGCTGATAAGCAGGCCGATCTGGCCCTGACGCACAAACGCGGTGGACCCGGCGCCCGACGATGCGTCAGCAAAGAAAATCTGCACGTCGCGCTGGCGCACGTCGCGGCCGTTGATGCGGTAGACGCTGCCGGCCTCGCGTTCGATGCGCCGCGAGATTTCGATGGAGTCGTAATCGTTATATTGCGCGGGCGCGGTGCGGTCGGAATTGTCGATGAAGAGGATGACTTCGGCGGTGTTGCGGGCAGGACGCGCGGCGGAGCCGGCGAAAATCACGTCGTCCATCTCGCTGCCGCGCACCGAGGTGGGGCGCGTCTCGCCCATCACCCAGCGCAGCGCGTCGAACAGGTTGGACTTGCCGCAGCCGTTCGGGCCGACGACGGCCGTGAGCCCGGGCTCGACGTAGAGCTCGGTCGGCTCGACGAACGACTTGAAGCCCGAAAGCCGGAGCCGGGTGAATTTCAACGCATACGCGCCGCCTTACGCCAGAAATGCCGCCCGCTTACTTCTTCGCGAGCAGCTTGTTGAGATAATCCTGCCAGTCGTCCCAGGTGCCGACGCCGACACGCATCTCGCCGTTGATGACGAAACTCGGCGTCGCGTTGATGCCGTATTTGGTCTGGCCGTCCTGCGCCACCTGGGTGATGGTCGTCGCTTCGGACTGGTTGGCAATGCATGTATCGACTTCCTGCGCGCCGATACCGGCGAACCCGGCCATTTGCACCAGTGCCCCGTGGACGTCGGGTATGTCGTGACCGTCAGGATCCCATTTGGGCTGATTCCGGTAGAGCAGGTCAATGAAGGCGAAATAGTTTTCCGCCGGCAGGCAGCGCGCGATCGATTCTGCGGCGACGTCAACCGAGCTGAGCGGGAAGACGCGAAACACGTAATAGACCTTGCCGGTGTCGATATATTTCTTCTTGAGCAGCGGGAAGATCTGCATGTCGAACGCGGCGCAGACCGGGCAGGTGGGAGCGGCATATTCCACCATCAGGATGGGCGCCTTGGGCGAGCCCTGGGTGCGGTCGCGGGCGGTCAACGTGACGCCGAATTTGTCGCTGCCGGCGGCGAAATTGTCGGTTGGCGCATCGTTGAAGAACACGATCCAGGACACGATGCCGACCGCGACGACGGCAAGCGCGACCAATCCGATGAGAAGTTGCTGGCGGGTCACTTTCGGCACTCCCACGTTACGCCGTGCTTGTGGCAGAGCCGGCCGCGCCGTTCAATCGCCGGACGTGGTCTTGCGCACACGGGCGAGCTCCAGAAGCGCGGTTTGCAGGCCTTCTGTGCCCCGAAATCGCCGCGCCGGATCGCTCGCCGCGGCGGCGGCGGGTGGCGCCGGCGAAGCGGCGCGGACGTCACGTGCCGCCAGCGGTCCCTGAACGAATCGCAACCGCGAAACGGCCGGCCGTCCGAGATAGGCATTGATCCGGTCGCACAATGCGCGGGTTTCGTGTTGCAGAAAGAGCGACGCCGCCGGCTCGGCCTTCAGAGTCAGCACGCCGCCGGACGCGCTTTCAGAGAGGCGAAGGGGCCGGGCGATGCGCGCGACCTCCGGCCCGACGATCTCGTCCCAGCGCAGCACCAGCGTGGGATCGCCAAAGCCGGCCCGCGCGAAAGCCGACGCCGCGGCGCTGCCGGCTTCGCGCGCGACCGGTTCGGTGCGGTTGCGCCGGGGCGGCGGCGGTTCGGGTTGTTTGTCCTTCATCGTTTGCGCCATGGTCCCAGTATGCCCGTTCGGAGATCATCCAAGAAGGCCGCGCCGCCCGCGCAAAGCCTGATCGTCTGGTACGACATCCACCGGCGCGTGCTGCCGTGGCGGGCCAAAGCAGGCGCCCGCGCCGATCCGTACCGCGTCTGGCTGTCGGAGATCATGCTGCAGCAGACCACGGTCGTCGCCGTCGCCGCGTATTACCGCGAATTCCTGCAGCGCTGGCCCACTGTGCGGGCGCTGGCCAAGGCGCCGCTCGACGATGTGCTCGCAGCCTGGGCGGGGCTCGGCTATTACGCCCGCGCCCGCAACCTGCACCGTGCCGCGAAAATGGTTGTGGATGAATTGGGCGGGCGCTTCCCGCGGACCGCCGAAGAGCTTCGCGCGCTGCCCGGCGTCGGCGCCTACACCGCGGGTGCCATCGCGGCGATCGCGTTCGATCAGCCCGAAGCGGCCGTCGACGCCAATGCCGAGCGCGTGCTGGCGCGGATTTTCGCCGTCGAGGAGCCGATGCCGAAAGCCAAGGCGCGGCTGCGCGCGCTCGGCCAGTCGCTGGTGCCGCGCGAGCGCGCCGGCGATTTCGCGCAGGCGCTGATGGATCTCGGCTCGGCGATCTGCACGCCCAAGCGGCCGGCATGTCCGGCTTGTCCATGGTTCGCGGACTGCGAAGCGCGCAAGCGCGGCATCCAGGAACTGTTGCCGGTCAAAGGCGAAAAAGCCGTTCGCCCGATGCGTCGCGGTGCGGCGTTCGTCGCGCGCGATCCGGATGGCGCGGTGCTGCTGGAGCGGCGTCCCGAGAACGGCTTGCTCGGCGGCATGATGCAGCCGCCGCTGGGGCCGTGGGGTGAGAACTTTCCGTCACCGAAGAAAGCAATGTTGCAAGCGCCTTTCCGCGCCGTGTGGAAGAAGCGAGCAGGCATCGTCCGCCACGGCTTTACGCATTTCGAATTGGAGATTGAAGTGTATGTGGCGGAAGCCACCATACGCCCAAAATCAAAAGCGGCTTTCTGGGTCGCGGAACACGAACTGGGAAAATCAGCGCTTCCCACCGTCATGCGCAAAATCCTGACGCACGCGCTGGACGAAGGCGGACCGCTCTTCGCTCAGGCCAGATCCGCCCGCAAGCGCTGACGCAGCACGTCGATTGAGATCAGCGAGCCCTTCGATTCATATTGCCAGAACGTCCAGCCGTTGCAGGCATCGAGGCCCTGCACGTGGGCCGCGATCTGGTGGATCGAGCCGGTGGCGTCGGCGCAGACCAGCGTCCCGTCGGCGCGGACTTTGGCGCGGTGACGCTTCTGCTGGCCTTGCAGAACCGTTCCCGGCGGCAACAGTCCGCGCTCGACGACCCAGCCGAAAGGAATGCGCGGTTCGGCGCGCTTGGACTTGGTGACTTCGACGGCGTCGCTGTCGGCGCGCTCGACGCCGGCGATGCGCGCGCGCGCGATGCTGGCATATTTGGCATCGCGTTCGAGACCGATGAAACGACGTCCCAGCCGGCGCGCGACGGCGCCGGTCGTGCCGGAGCCGAAGAAAGGATCGAGCACGATGTCGCCGGGTTTGGTCGAGGCCACGATCACGCGATGCAACAGGCTCTCCGGCTTCTGCGTCGAATGCGCCTTGTCGCCGTTGGCGTCTTTCAGCCGTTCGTGACCCGAACAGATCGGCAGCGTCCAGTCCGAGCGCATCTGGAGTTCGTCGTTGAGCGCCTTCATGGCCTCGTAATTGAACGTGTAGTTCTGCTTGCGGCCCTTCGAGGCCCAGATCATCGTCTCATGCGCGTTGGTGAAGCGCTTGCCGCGGAAATTCGGCATGGGATTGGTCTTGCGCCAGATCACGTCGTTGAGGATCCAGAAGCCGAGGTCCTGCAGGATTGTGCCGACGCGAAAGATGTTGTGGTAGGAGCCGATCACCCACAGCCCGCCGCCGTCCTTGAGCGCGCGCCGCGCGGCGCTGAGCCAGTCGCGGGTGAAGCGGTCGTATTCGGCGAAGCTGGAGAACTGATCCCAATGATCGTCCACCGCGTCGACCTTGGAATTGTCGGGCCGGCGCAATTCGCCTTCAAGCTGGAGGTTGTAGGGCGGGTCGGCGAAGATGAGGTCGGCGCAACCTTCGGGCAAGGCGCGCATGGTCTCGACGCAGTCGCCCTCGATCACGCGATCGAGCGCATCTTCCAGCCTGAGAGAGTCGCCCATTTGCCCCGCCGCTTATCCACAGGGCGGCACACTGATTCGGCGGAGTCCACAGGTCAAGAGTCTCGATGAATCAAAGCGTTATATTTGAGTCCTCAAGATTCTGGGGATACAAGATGTTGTGGACAGGGGCGAAGCTGCGGCGATGATGGCGGCAGGGACCAAGGCGGCCGAGCGCCTCGAGATGCTCGCCCGTGCTGTAACCCTTGTTGTTGAACCAGCCATAGCCGGGATGCTCGTTGTGCAGCGCCCGCATCAGCCGGTCCCGCGTAACCTTTGCGATGATGGACGCCGCGGCGATGGAAACCGAGCGGGCGTCGCCCTCGACGAGCGTATCGCAGCGGCAGGGCAAGGCCGGCGCGTCGTTGCCGTCGACCAGCGCGAATAGCGGCGCAATGGCGAGCGCGCGGACGGCGCGGGCCATGGCGAGGTGCGTCGCCTGGCGGATGTTGACGAGATCGATCTCGTCGACGCTCGCTTCGCCGACGCCGACCGCTGTGGCGCGCTCCATGATCAGCACGAACAATTCTTCGCGGGTTTCCGCGGAAAGTTGCTTGGAATCGTTCAGCCCTTTGGGGATCCGCTTGCGGTCGAGAATGACGGCGGCGGCGACCACCGGGCCGGCGAGCGGGCCGCGACCGGCTTCGTCGACGCCCGCGATGGGGCCGGCGGTGGTCTTCAGGATTCGCGACTCGAAAATGTAATGCGGCATGGCGGCTGCTTATAGCGCAGGCGAGCCCGGTTGGCATTGCCGCGCGACCGGCCGTTCACAGGATCGTTCATCGTTTGCGCACCCGAAAATACCTAGCCGCAACCGAAAACGATGCCTTGCGAGCTTTTCGAGATTCCACGCATCGCGAGCACCACGAAGCCCGCGGACTGTGCGGCGGCGATGGCCTGCGAGACCTCATCAGCGCCACGGCTGAGCGGGTTGGGCGCGTTTTTGCGCTTGCCCGCCACCCGTAGCACCAGGACAAAGCGGCCGTTCGGCGCAAGGAGCGCGCGGATATGGGCCAGCGTCGTGGCGGGGTGAGTCCAGAACTGGAAGGAATGCAGCGCGGCGATCGCGTCGAATGCGCCCTCCATCGGCAGCGCCGTGTCGTCGCCGCGCTTGAGCTCGATGGCCGCCTTCTTGCGGAAGCGGCGGAGCCGCTTTTGCGCGGTCCCCACCATCAGATCCGACGGATCCACACCCGTCACGCGCGTGAGCTTCAGCTTCCTGGTCGCCAATGAAAGAAGATGACCGGTGCCGAAGCCGATCTCGAGCAGCGATTTGGGATGGGCGGCGCGAAGCTGTTCAACCGTCCAGCGATAGGCGGATTTGTTCATCCGCGCCATCAGCCAGCCGAAGATGCGCCCAATACGCCCGCGAGGCCGCATCGCCTGGGGCAGGCGCTTGTTTGTATCGTCCACGGCGGCACCTCTGGAACCGCGCAAGAATCATTGGGTTTGGAAGGCCGGTCAATCGGAGCGAATCATTAGAGTAAAGCCAGTTGCTCTCCTGCCACGGCGGGGCGGTGGAATTGTGACAGATCGAGGCTGCGGGAATCGCGGTTAAGGCCCAGGCGCTTGACTGCGAGATGGAAGCGCCGCGAGATCATTTCGGCGTAAGGGCCGGTGCCTTTCATGCGGGTATGCCACTGGCTGTCATAATCGCGGCCGCCGCGCATCGAGCGGATCAGCGACATCACATGTTTGGCGCGGTTCGGCTCATTTGCCTCCAGCCATTCGCGAAACAGGTCCTTTATTTCCAGCGGCAGGCGCAGCAAAACATAGCCAGCGGTCTTCGCTCCGGCATGCACCGCCTCGCTCAACACGGCTTCCAATTCGTCGTCGTTGAGCGCGGGTATGACGGGCGCGAACATCACGCCCGCCGGAACGCCCGCGTCGTTGAGGTGGCGGATGGCCTCCAGGCGCTTGGGCGGTGTGGAGGCGCGCGGCTCCATCGTGCGCGCGAGTCTGCGGTCGAGCGTGGTGACGGAAAGCGCAACCTTGGCCAATCCCGCTTCCGCCATCGGCGCTAGGACATCGAGATCGCGCAGAACCAGCGAAGATTTGGTGACGATGCCGACGGGATGGCGGAACTCCCACAGGACTTCGAGGATCGAGCGCATGATCTTCAGCCGCCGTTCGGTCGGCTGATAGGGATCGGTGTTGGTGCCGATCGCGATCACCTTGGGCACATAAGTCTTCGCGGACAATTCGCGGCGCAGCAACTCGGCGGCATTGGGCTTGGCGAAGATCTTGCTCTCGAAATCTGCGCCCGGCGACATGCCCAGATAGGCGTGCGTCGGGCGTGCGAAGCAATAGATGCAGCCGTGCTCGCAGCCCTTGTAGGGATTGATCGACTGCGAGAAGGAAATGTCCGGCGACGTGTTGCGTGTGACGATGGTGCGCGAGGTGTCGCGTAGGATCTCGGTCTTCAGGGAGGGCGAGGGCTCGTCATCCTCGCTCCAGCCGTCGTCGACCAGGACGCGCGTTTCCTTCTCGTAGCGCCCCGAGGCATTGGAGCGCGCGCCGCGTCCACGCAGCTGCCGAGGGTCGGCGGAAATGTCGAGCACGGTTGTCATGGCTGAGATATAGGCGAACGACTGGAACATTACAAGAACATCACTGCTGCTACATGTGGGATCGAATGCCGATAAAGGCACAAATTCTTGAACAATTACCGATGTTTAAGTTGGTTATGCGCTTGGTGTGGGCGGAACGTGTCAGACTATCGGAGCGAAGGAGCATCCCATGCGAATCAGGCAGACAGCCGCCGCCATCGGCGTCGTCGCGTTTCTGGCCGGCCCGGCTCTAGCGCAGGAAGACAACCAAGCGCCGGCGTCCGCGCCCGATGCATCCAGCCAAATCGGCGACGCGACCGTCGGCGATCAATCGACGGCACCGGTCCTCGACGATATCAACGCGGCGTCGGAAGCGTTTCCCGACAGCACCAAAATTCCAGAACCAAATCCGAATTCGGCCATGCCAAGCACCCCCGACGATCCACATTAGAAGCCATATTAATCAAATGATGTTTGAGGCGCAAAAATTCTGGGCGCCGCATCAGATCGTTTTCGCAGTGCACAAAAATATGCTATGAATCAGTTGGGTGTCGAAGGAGTGAACCGATGGCGCAGGTTGCGTACCGGTTTGGTTTGGCGATATTTGCCGTATTGATCGTGGTTCCCGCTTCAGCCGGCGATAACAGCGCGGCGCACCAGAACATGCGAAGCGACGGGCAAAGAATTCCGTTCTCGTCCATCAGCCCTGATGTCATCGCTCCGCCGGGTGGAAGCGATCCATCCGACGGTGATGCGCGGGGCGACGGGCCGGACGATCAATCGCAGGACGGCCCGCCGGATGACGGCGCGCCGATCAACGCGGCCAGGCAAAACGACTATGCGATTCCGGCCTAGCCGCCCGCTAGCGCATTCGTCAGCACGATCTCATCGCCCGGCTTGAGTGCATGCGTGTCCGCTTCGCGCGCGCGTACCAGCTGGCTTGCGTGCAGGAAGACGATGTTGCGGCGGATGGCGCTCTGCTCGTCGAAGAAATGCAGGCCCAGCGCAGGATGTTTCTTCGCCAGATCGGCGAGCACGGCGGCGATGGAATCGCCGTCCGCCTCGAGCCAGCGCTCGCCGCCCATCACGCTGCGCAGCACCGGCGGCAATTGCACCCGCACGCTCACGTGGCGACGACGTCGACGCTGTGGAT
>DATNNS010000312.1:0-3666 GCA_035601715.1 Rhizomicrobium sp. | reverse complement strand
TCCGCAGCGACGGCCCGCAACGCCATATCGTCGAAAAACAGGGCACGCCGACGATGGGCGGGCTGTTGATCCTGCTGCCCGCGGTTGGCGCAACCCTGCTGTGGGCCGATCTCACCGACCTCTATGTCTGGATCGTGCTGCTGGTGACGATCAGCTTCGGCCTGCTGGGTTTCGTCGACGACTACATGAAGGTCACCAAGCGTTCGTCCGACGGCGTCAGCGGCCGCATCAAGCTCGCGGTGCAGATCGTCGTCGCGCTCGCGGCGAGCTATGCGATCATGAAGCTCGAGGAGCCCGGCCTGTCCGGCGCCGTCACCATACCGTTCTTCAAGACCGCGCTGCTGCAGCTCGGCTGGTTCTTTCTGCTGTTCGGCGCGCTGGTCGTCGTGGGCGCTTCCAACGCGGTCAACCTCACCGATGGGCTCGACGGCCTGGCGACCGTGCCGGTGATCATCGCAGCACTTGCCTTCGCGCTGATCGCCTATCTGGTAGGCAACATCAAATTCGCCGATTACCTGCAGCTGCATTACGTCGCCGGCACCGGCGAGCTCGCGGTCTTCCTCGCCGCGCTGATCGGCGGCGGGCTCGGTTTCCTGTGGTACAATGCGCCGCCGGCCATGGTTTTCATGGGCGACACCGGTTCGCTGGCCCTGGGCGGCGCGCTCGGCACGGTCGCCGTCGCCACCAAGCATGAGATCGTGCTCGCCATCGTCGGCGGGCTGTTCGTCATGGAAGCGGTGTCGGTGATTGTGCAGGTCGTCTCGTTCAAGACGACGGGCAAGCGCGTCTTCCGCATGGCGCCGATCCATCATCACTTCGAGCAGCTCGGCTGGAAAGAGCCCACCATCGTGATCCGCTTCTGGATCATCGCCGTGGTGCTGGCGCTGGTCGGCCTTTCGACCTTGAAGCTGCGGTGAGCCGATGATCGCCGCCCGCTCCTTCGCGAACCAGACTGTCGGCGTGTTCGGGCTCGCCCGTTCCGGCGCGGCGTCGGTGCGCGCGCTGAAGGCAGGCGGCGCGAGCGTGTTCGCCTGGGACGACAACGAAGCGCTGCGCGCCATGGCCGCGACCGCCGGCGCGACCGTCGCGCCGTTCGGCGAATGGCCGTGGGCGAAGATCAGGGCGCTGATCCTTAGTCCCGGCGTGCCGCTCACCCACCCTGAGCCGCATGACGTCGTGCGCGCCGCGCAGGGCGCGGGCGCCGAAGTGATCGGCGATATGGAATTGTTCGCGCGCGAGATCAGGCCGGACCCGGCCGCCAAGGGTCGCGCGCCGGTGATCGCCGTCACCGGCACCAATGGCAAATCGACCACGACCGCGCTGATCGGCCACATTCTCGCGTCCTGCGGCTTCGCGGCGGAAGTGGGCGGAAATATCGGCAAGCCGGTGCTCGATCTCGCGGCGCCCAACGGCCGCACGGTCTATGTGCTGGAAGTCTCGTCCTACCAGATCGATCTTTCACCGGGCCTCGTGCCGGACATCGCGGTCCTGACCAACATCACACCCGATCATCTCGACCGCCACGGCTCGCTGGAAAATTACGCCGCAGTGAAAGCGCGCCTGCTTGAGCGCACGGTGAAGGACGGACAAGTCTGTATCGGCGTCGACGATGCGCATACCGCGGCTCTTTATACGCGGCTGTCTTCGGGCGGCGGCGCGGAGGCCGTGCCGGTTTCCATCGGCAAGGTTCTGGGCCGCGGTATTTTCGCCGTGGACGGGGCGCTGTACGACGCGCAGGGCCAGCGCGCGACCAAAGTGATGGATCTCGCCGACGCGGCGCATCTGCCGGGCGCGCACAACTGGCAGAACGCGGCGCTCGCCTATGCCGCGACCAAGCCGCTGGTGAAGGACGCGCGCGCCATTGCTTCCGCCATCGCGAATTTTCCGGGACTGGCTCATCGCATCGAGGATGTCGGGCGCATCGGCAAGGTGCGGTTCATCAACGACTCCAAAGCGACGAATGCCGAAGCCGCCGCGCGCGCGCTGGTCTGCTTCCCTGACATCTATTGGATCGCCGGCGGCCGCGCCAAGGACGGCGGCATCGAAAGCCTGAAGCCGCAATTCACCCGCATCCGCAAATCCTATCTGATCGGCGAGGCGGCCGGCGATTTCGCGCGCACGCTCGACGACGTGCCGCACGAAATCGCCGCCACGCTCGACCGCGCGGTGGCGTCCGCCTTCGCCGATGCGCGCAACTCCAGCGTCTCCACGCCGGTTGTGCTGCTGTCGCCGGCCTGCGCCTCTTTCGACCAGTTCCGCGATTTCGAGGCGCGCGGTGAAGCGTTCCGCGCGCTGGTCAAGACGCTGGCCTCGCTCGAAAGGCAGGCGTCATGACACTGTCGCGCGCGCAAAAAGGCGGCTTTGCCGATTGGTGGTGGACGATCGACCGCCCGGCGCTGTTCGCCATGCTGGCCCTGATCGCCATCGGCCTGATCCTCGCTTTCGCGGCAAGCCCTGCCGCGACCGGCGGGCCGTTCACGCAGGGCGATTTCCGCTTCGCCTTGAAGCAGGTCGCGTTCGCCGGCATCGCCGCGGTCATCATGCTGGTCTCGGCCCAGCTCTCGCTGGGCGCGATCAAGATCGGCTCGGCGATCGTGTTCGGCCTATCGCTGCTCGCCTGCCTGTTCGTGCTGTTCGCGGGCAAGGAAGTTCTCGGCGCCAAGCGCGAGATCGATTTCGGCTGGATCAGCCTGCAACCCTCGGAATTCCTCAAGCCCACTTTCGCGATCCTCGCCGCCATGGTCTTTGCCGACAAGGCCAAGCTGGTTTTGCGCAAGGAGATCGTCACCTTCGCGCTGATCGTGCCGGCGCTGATCATCCTCATCCTGCAGCCCGATGACGGACAGACCGCGCTGCTGCTCGCGCTGTGGGGTGCGTTGCTGTTCTTCAGCGGCGCATCGCTGCTGTGGATGGGCGGCCTGGCGGTGGGTGGCGTAGCGCTCGCGTTCGCCGCCTACTTCCTCGTGCCGCATTTCCACGACCGCATCGCGCAATATAACGGCCAGGGCGGCTACCAGACGGGCCTCGCGCTCAAGGCCTTCGCGCATGGCGGCTGGGCCGGCGTCGGCCCGGGTTCGGGCACCGTCAAATATCGTCTCCCCGACGCCCATTCCGATTTCATCTTCGCGGTGGCGGGCGAGGAATTCGGGCTGTGGCTTTGCGGCTTGATCGCGCTGCTGTTCGCGGTCCTGAGCGTGCGGCTGTTGATGCGGGCTTCGCGCTTGCGCGATCCGTTCGCGCAGCTGGCAGGCGCCGGCCTCGCCGTCGTGGTGGCGCTGCAGGCGTTCATCAATATGGGCGTGGCGACCAGCCTGCTGCCGGCCAAGGGCATGACGTTGCCGTTCATATCCTACGGCGGCTCGTCGCTGTTCGCGGTGGCGCTGACCATGGGCTTCGCGCTGTCGGTGACGCGTCAGCGGCCCAAGGTGGCCGAGCGCGATGTGGAACTGTTCGGCTTCCTCAGGGAGGCGCGCGCGTGACCACGATCGTGCTTTCCGCCGGCGGGACGGGCGGGCATTTGTTTCCGGCGCAGGCGCTGGCGGCGGAGCTCACGCGCCGCGGCCGCAAGATCATCGTGATGACCGATGCGCGCGGCACGCAATATCCCACCTATTTTCCCGGCGCGACCATCGAAATCGTCCCGGCGGCCGCATTCTCCGACCGCTC
>DATNNS010000311.1:0-8517 GCA_035601715.1 Rhizomicrobium sp. | reverse complement strand
ATCGGCCCGCTGTCGAAGTTCACGCCGACCGACATTCCCGCGGATCAGGCGATGACCATGATCATCTCCGGCGGCGCGGTGATGCCCGACCGCCTGAGCATCGCGCCACCGGCCGGCAAGACGAATCCCTAGGCTCGCCGGTGTGCGGAAAATTCACCCAGCTGGATTGGTGGCGCAAGCTGGTCGCCCATGCCGACTTCGTGCTCGGCGGCGGCGCGGTCGAAACCGTCACGCCAATGCGCTTCGCCGATGTGATCCGGCTGGACGAGAACGGCAAGCGCGAAAGCGTGCGCATGCGCTGGGGCTTTGCCGGGCTCGGCGCGACCGACCCGACGCAGCGCCCCGACCATATCCACGCCCGCGCCGAAACCATCGACAGCAAGCCGACCTTCCGCGACGCCTTCCGCGAGCGCCGCGGGCTTCTCGTCGTGAACACGTTCAACGAAGGCGAGGACGTCACGCCATCGAAAACCGTCCAACATGTCATCACGCCGCCCGCGCCCGTCGCCATCGCCGTGCTGTGGGAGCGCTGGACCAGCCGCCGCCACGGCGAGCTCCTCACCTTCGTGATGGTCACCACGCCCGCCAATGCCCTGATCGGCACGATCACCGACCGCATGCCCGCCGTGCTGACGCCCGAAGACTGGCCCGCCTGGCTCGGCGAAACGCCGGCGACCGCGGAAGACCTCAAAGCGTTGCTCCGCCCGGCCGAGGGCGACTGGACGATGCAGCCGGAAAAACCCCAGCCGCCGCCGAAAAAGCCGGCCGCGCAGATGGATTTGTTTTGAATTTGCCCCCCATATTGCGCACCGCGGCGCACCAGCGTATCCCCGCGCGCGGGCCGGCTTAGCTCAGTTGGTAGAGCACCTGATTTGTAATCAGGGGGTCACAGGTTCGAGTCCTGTAGCCGGCACCACTTAGCATCACGTAATCACCACGAGTTTGGTGTTATCGCTATTTATGCAAAGCCACGCTCCGCCTGTTGCTTGCGATGGCAGGCGTGGTGGATCAGCCGCGTGTTCTCGGGCGTATAGCCGCTGTAGGGGTCGATGCGATCCAGTTCGGCCTCCTTCTCCGGCAGCTTCTCCGGGCATAAAGCACAGATGCCGTTCTGCGCGATCCACTTCTCGTACACTTCAGTTTGCGGCGATGGTTCGGTGTGCCGCGTTCGTCATGCTCCAGACGCAGCCGGATTCTGCGCCGTAGATGATGAAGTAGCTTGTCATCGCCACCGCACATCTCCTTCAGGCGCTCTCTGACCAGCGTGAGCAGTTCATTCGCGCGCGCAGATTGTTCAGGAGTCAGTGGGGTCGGCTTGGCCATCGCTGTCTTCTCCACGCATCACCGCGTCCTAGACCTCGAAAACGCAATGACAATGCACCGGCTGGTCGAAGCCCTTGAGTCTGACCGGGCCGACTTCCTTCAGCGGCAGGGCCTTGCCGATGCACAGTTCGGCCACCGCGTTCGAGACCAGCACCTGCTCCGGCTCGGCATGGGCGCATAGGCGCGCGGCGAGCTGCACGGTCGAGCCGAACAGGTCGTTGTGGTGCTCGATCGGCTCGCCCGCGGCCAAGCCGATGCGGACCTGAAGCGGCTGGTCGGCGTGCGCGCGGCGATGCTGCGCGATGTTCTGCTGCACGGTCATTCCACAGCGCACCGCCGCCGCGGCGGAATGAAACACCGCCATGATGCCGTCGCCGGTGTGCTTGATCTCCCGCCCGCCCGCGGCGCTCAAGGCGGAGCGCACGATGTTGTCGTGACACTGGAGCAACGCGAGCGAGACCGCGTCGCCCAAACGCTGGGTCATGCTGGTCGAGCCCACGATGTCCGTGAACATGATGGTGCGTGTTCCCGGATCGCGCTCGGAATTCTCCGGCAGAAGAACCGCGCCGGCGCTGTCCGTCTCCGCCGCGCCCATGAAGGCTTCCGCGACTTCAGGGGTCACTTCCATGATCTTCGCAGCTCTGAGACCGTGGGCCTCGCGATGGACGGCATCGGCGGCTTCCGCGTTCGGCGCGTGACACAGGCAGAAGATTTTCCCCTGCTTTTCGTTCACCCAGTATTTGACGTACTCCACATTGTGGCCCGCCTGGACATGCAGGTCGAGAACGTGCGCCTCCGCGACGGTGTCCGCGGTCACGCCCGGCGCATCGTGGATATCCATGTACATCGGCATGCCAGGCGTCTCCTCGGCGGAATAATCCCAGATTACAGACAGATTCGCGGCGGCGCCACGGCCGGTTCAGTTCGCTTTTCGCTGGCCGACCGTCAGTTGCGGCGGATGCGCCAGCGTCTGAAAGACGACGCAATAGCGTTCCGTCAGGCGCAGGAGCGTGGCGAGTTGTTCCTCGCTGGCATCGGTGTCCAGGGCGACCTGGAGGCGAATGTTCTGAAAGCCGACGGGCGCATCCTTCGCCACGCCGAGCGTGCCGCGAAAGTCGAGATCGCCCTCGGCTTGAAGCGATGCATCGCGCAATTCGATGCCGAGCGACGTGGCCACCGCGTTGAGCGTGACGCCCGCGCAGGCGACCAGCGCCTCCAGCAGCATGTCGCCCGAGCAGGCGCTGAGGCCGGTACCGCCTGTTGCGGGATGGAGTCCCGCGGAGACGAGCCCTTTGCCCGTTTCGATCTTGCAGGTGATGCCCTCTGCGAGACGTCCCTCAGCGCGCAACGTGATCAGCGCGGCCTCCGGCTCTTGCCGGTAGCGTTCCTTCAACGGCGTCTGGATTGCTCGCAAAGCGTCGGCTTTCATGTCCAGTTCCTGTGTTTTCGGGGCCGGATCGACCCTAGCATCCCCGGACCGCGCCGCGACACCCCCGGAACTTTGTCCTGAACCTTTCGTTCATCCTGCGTTCAGCCGCGGAACAAGATAGTGTGGACCGATAATCTGTCCAGCAGAGAGAACACGATGCAGAAGAAGCTTCTATATGGAATTTCCGCGCTGGCGCTCGGCGCCGCGCTGGCCGCGTCCACGCCGTCCTTTGCCCAGCATTGGGGTGGTCATGATGGCGGCGGCGGCAGCCCGCATGCCAGCGGCGGCGTCTCGCACGGTGCCGGACCCTCCAGCGCCGGCCCGTCGTTCCGCGGCGGTGCCCGATTCGGCGCGCCGGTCCCTGCCCGGGCTTTCGCCGGCCGCAGCGTCTCGCATTTCAGCGCCGCCAATCTGCACACCTGGTCCGGCGGCCATTGGTGGCACGGCAATCACCACGGCCGCTCGGGCTGGTGGTGGTTCGCCGGCGGCGGCTGGTTCTTCTATCCCTACGCCGTCTATCCCTATCCGACCTATGTCTCGCCCGACGCCTATTATGACGACGAATATTACGGCCCGGGCGACGGCTATAACGGCGGCGGTGCCGGCGGCTCCTGGTACTACTGCGAAAACCCGCAGGGCTATTACCCCTACGTCCAGTCCTGCAACGGTCCCTGGCGCGCGGTCGCGCCGACGCCGCCCAACATGCAGCAGGGCGACAGCGGCTATGACCAGGGCGGCCCGGGCGACGGCAATGACGGCGGCCCGCCCAACGGCGCTGCGGACAACGGCCCGCCCGATAACGGTCCGCCGAACGATGGCGGCCCGGACAACGGTCCGCCGCCGCCTCCGCCACCCGGTCATTGATCGGAGATTTGTTTCAACCGCGCCCCTCAAAAAGGGGCGCGGTTTTTTTTGCTCAGCCGCCCGGCAATGATGCCGGATCGGGCGCCGTGTTCGCGGCGTGGTCCTGCGGGTTCGGCTTGTAGCTCTGCGCCGCATGTTCGCCGGCGGCGAGATCGGCGGCGCCGAGTTGCGTCTTCAGCGCATCGATGCGCGCCTTGGAATCCTGATCGCCGGCGGCCGCCGCGATCGCATACCATTTGTAGGCATTGACCAGGCTCTGCGGCACGCCCTGCCCGCGCTCATAGAGCACCGCGAGATTGTATTGCGCGTCGACATAGCCCTGCATCGCCGCGACCCAGAACCAGTGCGCCGCCGCGGCCGGATTGACCTTGATGCCGCGGCCCTGCGCATTGGCGACGGCGAGATTGTACATTGCCTTGACGTTGCCCTTCCTGGCCGACGCCTCATACAGGTGCCGCGCGGCGACGGCATCGGCCGGTACGCCATGGCCGCGCTCGACCATCGTGCCCAGCCAGTACTCGGCAACCGGGTCGCCCTGCGCCGCGGCCTTCTGGAACAGCTGCGCCGCTTCGGTCTGCGCCGCGGCGTCGCCGTCCATCTTGCGCAACCCCAGCAGCAATTCGGCCTGCGGATTGCCGGTGCTCGCCAGCGCGCTGATGCGATAGGTTTCCATGTCAGGATGCGCGGGCGCAGGTGCGGCCAGCGCGGCTTTCGCGACCGTGATGTGACGAACCGGCGCGGCGACGTGGATTGCCACGGGCGGCAGGCGAACCGGTTTTGGCGCCGCCGTGTAGTGGCGAAAGACCAATCCAATGACGAGCAGCACGACGCCGAGCCCGACGCAGCCCGCGAGAATGAAGCGCGTGCGCAGCCAGCTTTTCTTCGCCGCGGCGACGAAGCGCGAGGCGCTGTCATATTCGGCGAGATCGGATGCGGTCTTGGCGGCGCGGCGCGCGGCGGAGAGATAGGTTTCGGCGGCGGCCGTCAAAGGCTTGTCTTCCTGTGGCGCCGCCGGCGTTGGGACCGAGATCTCGCCCGCCTCCCATTGCGCGTCCAGCGACGGCGTCGGGGTGACTGCGATGCCCTTGGAGATTTCCAGCGATTCCAGACGGCCATAGACATCGTTCAGCGCGGCGCGCAGCTCGGCCAGGGTGCCGCGCATCTTGCGGTCGGCCGCTTCCATGCGTTCGGAGAAACCGTCGGTCGCCTCGCGCTGGCGCTTTTCCGCGGCGCCGGTGTGTTGGGCGAGCGATTTGGCGCCTTCCTCGGTCAGGTTCAGCGCACGCGTGCTCGATGCCTCGGCGTTCGCCATGCGCGATTCCACATCGGCGAGCGTTTTCTCGAACACGCGCAGCCGGCGCTCGAGCCACGCGTCGACGCGGCGCGCTTCGAGCCGCGTCACGGCCTGCTTGAGATCGGCCAGCTCGCCGCCGCTTTCGCCGCTGGCGGCAACGGGCTCGGGATCGGCGGGCTGCATCTCGGGTTCGGATGCCTGCTCTGGCTCACTCTGTTCCACAGGCGCGGATTGCTCCGGCTCCGGTTCGGCAGCCGAGACAGGTTCGTCCTGCGTGGCAGCCGGCGCGGATTCGGTGGGCACCAGTGACAGCACCGGCGCGAGCTCCGGCTCGGGTGTCGGCTCTTCTTCCGGCGCGGGTTCGGAAAACGGAAAGCTGTCGCACAGCGTGCGTGCGAAACAGGCGACGTCGTCGGCCACGAGGCAAACCTGAAGGTCCGCCTTGCTCGCGAAATAGGCGTAGATGGTGGGCGCCGCGAAACCGGTCTTCTCGGCGATCAGGTCGAGCGACAGCGGACCGTCGCCCAGGCTGCGCGCAGCCGCCAGGATCGCCGCGCGCGTCTCGCGGTGCTGCCAGGCGGGCGGTGCCGCCCCATGATCGTTCAACGCGTTCTTGGCCATTGGCCCAAGCATTTCCGGCTTTGCCCCGCGACAGTAAACGGCCGGGACTCCTTAAAAACCGTTAGGAAGGAGTCCCGCATTTGATCGCTCGCGGCCAAAGCCGTGCTAGAACAGGCGGAAAAGGGGGAGAACGCATGGACCGCAGGACGTTTCTGGGCAGCGCCGCCGGTTTGGGGCTGGCCGCAGCCGCGCCTGGGCGGGCACTTGCCGTGGGCAAATGCGTCAGCGTCGCCTATGGCGGGATGTGCACGAGTGCGCTGTCTTTCGACAAGGCGTTGCGCAATTTCGCCTATGACCAGCAGGACAGATGGTGCTGGTCGGCGGCGGTGTCGATGATCTTCGCCTTCTACGGCTACAAAGTCGGCCAGAGCACGATCGTGGAGCGCGCCTATGACGGCAAGTTCGATCTGACCGGCGATTTCGTCGAGGACGCGCGGCAACTGAACCGGCCATGGGTCGACGAGAACGGCAAGACGTTCAATTGCCTGATCAAGCCGTTGTTCGCCGTTGCGCCCTATGCCGAGAACCAGGCCAACCGCCAGATGATCGACGCGCTAGACCAGGGCCAACCGGTGCTGCTGTGCGACGCCCATCATGCGATGGTGCTGACCGCGATCACCTATGTCGACGATCCCTCGGCGCCCATCGTCAAGCGCGCGATCGTCGCCGATCCGTGGCCCGATGCGGATCCGCATGTCTATGCGCTGGCGCCGGAGGATCTCACCGCGCCGCCGGCGGGGCGGCTGCATCTGGCCGCGGTGGTGCAGTGCTACGCCGCCAATAACGGCGATCTCAAGGACCGTTACGCGCCGCCGAAGCCTTTTCAGTGATGGCGGATCAACCGCTCGCGGCTTGAGCCATCCGCGTCTTCGGGTGGCGCGCGCGCTCCCAGCGCATCAGGCACAGCATCGTCACGATGGTGCCGAGATAGGCGAGGATCTGCAGGCCGTTCGGCGCATCGTTGTAGCCGACCAGTGTGTGCAACAGCCGGCCCGTGATCGAGCCCTGCGACAGCAGCCACGACGTGTCCCACACCGCGCCAGTGAAATATTCGAGATAGCCGCCTTGCTGGATGAACAGCACCGCTTGCGCTGCCATGCCAGCCGCGAGCAAGGCGATCAGCCACGACGTGACGCTGAACAGCCGCCCGGCCGGGATTGCCAGAAGCCCGTAATACATCAGCGCCGTCACCGCCGCGCCGGCCGCAAGCCCCAGCGCGCCACCGCCCAGCATGGCCGCGCTCGACGTGCCGCCCTGGCTTGCGATGCCGTAGAGAAACAGCACGACTTCGGAGCCTTCGCGCAGCACCGCGATGCCGACGACGACGGCAAGCGCGGCAAGCGGCCGTTCGCCTTTGGAGACTTCCGCGCCGATCGTCTTCATTTCCTGCGCCATGGCGCGGCCGTGGCCGGCCATCCAGACATTGTGCCAGGTGAGCATGCCGACCGCGAGCAGCAGGATGCTCGCATCGAAAAATTCCTGGCCCGAGCCCGCGAACAGCGACGCGATTTCGCCGGCGAACGCCGCGACGAGACAGGCGCCCGCGAGCCCGGCGGCGATGCCATAGCCGACCCACAGCCCGCGCCGCGGCACGCCTTTGGTCGCGGCCAGCACGATGCCGACGATCAGTCCGGCCTCGATCACTTCGCGGAAAACGATGAGCAGCGTGGCGAGCATGTTATTGCGCGATCACGACGCCCTGCGCCGTGCTGGAGTGATATTCGCCCATGAAGGGATATTTGCCCGGCGCCAGCGCGCGGACATGCACGTCGCCGGCGCTGTTGCCGGCCACGACCTTCTCGACCTTGAGCGCGTCGGAATCGAATTCCTCCGCGGTCGCGTCCGCATTGGTCATGTGGATGACCGACGGCGTGTTCGCCTTCACATGGATCTCCGCCGGGGTGAATTTGTGATCCTTGAGCAGCAATGCGATCGGCGCATCGGCGAATGCCGGCGTCGCGATCGCGAAAACAGCGGCGGCAAGCAGGGTGCGTGTCATTTCGTCTTGCTCGGATAGGTGAAGAGCCAGCTCGCCGTGATCGGCTTCCACCATGGCGCAACGCCGCTCGCCGCATCGATATGGCGGATGAAGCCGTGGCTTGACGGCGGCAGGATCGTATAGGTCAGCCGGTAGGTTCCCGGTCCCGCCATCGCGACATTGTTGGCGTAATGCGGCCCATCCTTGGCCGTCATCGGATAGAGTTCGCCGGCGCGGCTGAACTTCGTGCCGTTCTTGGTGAGCGTGAACTTGATGGTCAAATAGGGAATCCATGCATCTTCCGCAAAGCCGTGGGTCTCGTCCTTGGTGGCGTGAACGTCGGCTTCCAGATGCACCGCGTCCTTGCCCATCGCCATGCCGGGCGGATGACGATCCATCTCGATGCCGATCAGGTAATTGGGCACGATCTGCATGCCCTCCTTCACCACCGGCTCGCCGATATAGAACTCCTGCGCGGCCAATGCCGGCGAAGCCACGAGCATCGCGCCCGCGAGCGCGGCCCAATACATGCGTCTTGCCACGGCGAAACCTCCGGATTTGGAGGGCCATTCTACTCGCAACTCATTCTCACATGCAACGTGGCGCGCGACGTCAGAACTTCAGCCAAAGAGCGACCGAGGCGCCCTCTTCCTGCAGCGCGTTCTGGCCCGTCGGCGAGACAAAGCCGCCGATCTGCAACGACACCACCTTGCCGACGGGTATCACCACCGAGGAAGCCAGCTTGT
Organism: Rhizomicrobium sp.; assembly: GCA_035601715.1. Taxonomy (GTDB): domain Bacteria; phylum Pseudomonadota; class Alphaproteobacteria; order Micropepsales; family Micropepsaceae; genus Rhizomicrobium. Next base: position 262 of record DATNNS010000311.1, on the reverse strand, counting down.
GCGAGCGGTAATAGGTGTAGGGCGGCCGCGCATCGCCGCCGGCGATCACGTTGAAACTCTGCGTCAGGAACAGGATGTCGTGAAAGGCGTAGACGCCGAGCGTCAGGTCGACGGGCGTCTCGTTGGGCCGCGCGCCCGCGATGTAGCGCTCGCCGATCTCCGCATCGACGAACGCGTCGCGGCCGAACAGCGTGAAATTCCTGCCGTAGAGCAGCCGCAGTTCCGCCTCTTCGCCCGCCTGGTGATCGACCGCGACCGACAT
>DATNNS010000310.1:0-5723 GCA_035601715.1 Rhizomicrobium sp. | reverse complement strand
TGCGCATCTGTCGGGCACGCGCGCGAGGATATTGGCGGCGCTCGCATGATCGGCAAGCTCTCCGGCACTGTGGATTCGCTGGCCGAGGATCATGCCATCGTCGATGTCGGCGGCGTGGGCTACCTCGTGCATTGCCCCAGCTCGACATTGTCGCGGCTCGCCGTCGGCGCCGGCGTGTCGCTGATGATCGAAACCAAGGTGAGCGAGGACGCGATCCGTCTCTACGGCTTCTTCACCGCCGAGGAGCGCGAATGGTTTCGTCTGCTGCAGACGGTGCAGAATGTCGGCGCCCGGGTGGCGCTCAACGTGCTCAGCGCGCTGTCGTCGCGCGAACTGCAGCGCGCGCTGGCGCTGTCCGACAAGGCCGCGATCGGGCGCGCGCAAGGCGTCGGCCCCAAGCTCGCGCTGCGCATCGTCACGGAATTGAAGGACAAGGGGCCGTCGATGATGCTGCGCGGCCATGACGGCGACGCCATCGACGCGACAATCGCCCCACGCGGTCCCGAAGCCGATGCCGTCGCAGCGCTGGTCAAGCTGGGCTATTCTCAGGGTCAGGCGGCGGAAGCGATTGCACGCGCAGCCCGCGATCTGGGCGACGCGCCGGTGGATGTGCTGATCCGCGAGAGCCTGCGGACCATGGGACGATAGATGACGACTGCCGCACCGAAACAAGTCGACCGCATCGTCGCGCCGGAGCGTTCCGAGGACGATGCGCTGGAGGCGTCGCTCCGGCCGCGGCGGATGGCGGAGTTTGTCGGCCAGAAGCAGGCGCGGGAGAATTTGTCGGTCTTCATCCAGGCGGCAAAGGAGCGCGCCGAGGCATTGGACCATGTGCTGTTCTCCGGCCCTCCCGGACTGGGCAAGACGACGCTGGCGCAGATCGTGGCGCGCGAGCTCGGCGTGAATTTCCGCTCGACCTCGGGACCGGTCTTGGCCAAGGCGGGCGATCTCGCGGCGATCCTGACCAATCTGGAGCCGCGCGACGTGCTGTTCATCGACGAAATCCACCGGCTCAATCCGGCGGTGGAGGAAATCCTCTATCCGGCGATGGAGGACTACGAGCTCGATCTTGTCATCGGCGAGGGGCCGAGCGCGCGGTCGGTCAAGATCGCGCTCGCGCCGTTCACCTTGATCGGCGCGACGACCCGCTCGGGCCTCATCACCACGCCGCTTCGCGACCGCTTCGGCATTCCGGTCAGGCTCAACTTTTATTCCGCCGACGAACTGGTTTCGATCGTGGAGCGCGGCGCGCGCGTGCTGGGGCTTGAACTCACCGCCGACGGCGCGCGTGAGATCGCGAGCCGGGCGCGCGGCACGCCGCGCATCGCCGGCCGCCTGCTCAAGCGCGTGCGCGATTTCGCCAGCGTGGCCGGACACAAGACGATCAGCGCGAAGATCGCCGACGAGGCGTTGACGCGGCTGGAAGTCGACGGACGCGGGCTCGATGCGTTCGACAAGCGCTATCTCAAGCTGATCGCGGACAGCTTCGGCGGCGGCCCGGTCGGCATCGAGACGATCGCCGCGGCGCTGGGCGAATCCCGCGATGCCATCGAGGAGATCGTCGAGCCGTTCCTGATGCAGCAGGGCTTCGTGCAGAGGACGCCGCGCGGGCGCATGCTGGCCGGCGCGGCCTATGCCCATCTGGGCCTGCCGACGCCGGCGCGCGACCCGGCCCAGATCGCGTTGTTCGGTGAGGAGGAAAGTGGCGCATGACGAAGTGGCTCGTGCGCATCGTCGGACTTGCGGTCGCGCTCGGCATCACCGCCGGCGTGCTGCTGTTCTACGGCGAGTTCGCGATGGCGATGCGCCACGCGATGGAGGTTCCCGCCGTCAGGCCTGCGAGCGCTCCCGCCAACCCGGGCGAGGTGACCGTGACGATCATCTCGCAACCGGCGCGCAAACAAGTTTGCGGCAAGGACAAACAGCATCCATGCCCGCCGTTCCCATGATGCAAGGCGCCGGACGCTTTGAAGGCAAGGCACATATCCTGCCGGTGCGCATCTACTACGCGGATACCGATCTCTCCGGCATCGTCTATCACGCGAACTACCTCGCCTATATGGAGCGCGGGCGCTCGGAATTCTTCCGCAGCATCGGCATCACGCGCTTGGCGCAGATGGAAGAACCCGAGCCGACCGCCTGGACGTTGCGCAAGGTCCAGATCGACTATCTCAAGCCCGCGCGGATCGACGACCTGATCGAAGTGCATACACGGCTGACGGGCCTCACCGGCGCGCGGATGAACGCGGATCAGGATGTCCATCTGAACGGCGCGCTGCTGACGCGCGCGTCCATCGAGGCGTGCATCATCACCTTGAGCGGCAAGCCGCGTCGCATTCCGCAAGCGATGCGCGACAAGCTTTCGCCTTTCCTTTATGAAACAAGTGCTTAACGAGTGACGCCCAAATTCGGCCATGTTCGGATGGCCTGTTTGTTTTTCGACCGCGCCAGTGATGAGGGATTTGCCATGAACGTCAGGCGATTGCTGGCCGTCGCGGTCTTGACGCTTGCGGCGATAACACCGGCCGCCGCGCAACACACGCCGCGTGCCGCCTCCGTCAGCGCTCCGGTGCAATCGCAGGACATCACGCCCGCGCCGACCGCGCCCACCAGCGATGTCGATGTCGCGCCGATCCCCGGCGCATCCGGGCCGGAAGTGAGCGGCATCTCCATCGTCTCGCTGTTCCTGCGCGCCGATCTGATCGTCAAGGCGGTGTTCCTGCTGCTGCTCGCGGCGTCGCTGTGGTCGTGGGTGATCATCATCAACAAATGGCTCGCGCTCGCCACCTTGCGCCGGCGCGCCGACAAATTCGAGAAGACATTCTGGTCGGGGCTTTCGCTCGACGAGCTCTATTCGCAATTCGCCCAGAGGACCGACAATCCGATGACATCGGTGTTCAACGCGGCGTTGCGCGAATGGCGGCGCGCGTTCGAGGGCGGCAATCCGCGCGAGACGATGCTGCCCGGCGTCAAGGACCGCATCGACAAGGCGATGAGCGTCACCATCCTGCGCGAAACCGATGGCATCGAGCGCCGGCTCGGCTTCCTGGCCACCGTCGGCGCCACCGCGCCCTTTGTCGGCCTGTTCGGCACGGTGTGGGGGATCATGAATTCATTTTCCGCCATCGCCGCGCGCCATGACACCACGCTGGCCGTTGTCGCGCCCGGCATCGCCGAAGCGTTGTTCGCGACCGCGATGGGCTTGCTCGCCGCGATTCCGGCGGTGATCTTCTACAACAAGTTCGTCAACGACATCGGCCGCTATTCGGCGCGGCTCGAAGGCTTCGCCGACGAGTTCTCCGCCATCCTGTCGCGCCAGCTCGACGACAAGGCGGCGCGCTGATGGTGGCGCACGTCAAACGCATCGGCGGCGGTCGGCGCGGGCGCATCCGCCCGATGGCCGAAATCAACGTCACGCCTTTCGTCGACGTGATGCTGGTGCTTCTGATCGTGTTCATGGTGACGGCGCCGCTCCTCACCGTCGGCGTGCCGGTCGATCTCCCCAAGACGAAAGCGCAGGCGCTCAGCCAGGATCGCGAGCCGCTTACGGTGACGCTGCGGCGTGACGGGCGCATCTATCTGCAGAACACGCCCATCGCGGAGGACGATCTGGTGGCGAAGCTCGCCGCGATCGCGCAGAACGGCTATGACCAGCGCATCTTCGTGCGCGGCGACAAGTCGGTCGATTACGGGCGCGTGATGGAAGTGATGGCGCTGATCAGCGCCGCCGGATTCACCCATATCGGACTGGTTACCGATGTCGCCAAGCATCGCACGCGCGAGGACTAGGATCTCGCTGTCGAGCGGGGCCGGCGAGGCGCGTTCGCCGCTCGCCTGGATCGGCGCGCTCGCGCTGCATGCCGGCATCATCGCGGCCACGCTGTTGACGTTCTCCCACGCGCTCGAGATTACCGACCAGTCACCGCCGATGATCCCGGTCGATCTGGTGACGATCGGGGTCAAGACCAACATCGCGCCGCGCAGCGTGATCCAGCCCAAGGCACTGCCGGCCGAGACGCCCGCACCGCCGACGCCCACGCCGTCGCCGACCCAGCCCTCGGCGCCGGAGCAGAAGGCCGAAGCCGCGCCTGCCGAAGTCGCGCCGAGCGCGCAGCCGATCAAGGTGCCGCCCAAGCCTGAGGCCAAACCGCAGACGCAGCCCAAGCCCGACAAGAAGGATTTCAACGTCGACAACGTGCTGGCGCTGATCAACAAGGTGGCGCCGGCGGCGGCCAGCGCGCCGAATGCCAAACCGGCCGACCGCAACATCAAAGGCGTCGGCGCGATGAACGCGATGACGGCCGATCTGCAGGACGCGCTGCGCAGCCAGATCGCACAATGCTGGAGCCCGCCGGTCGGCGCGCCGCGGGCCGAGGAACTGATCGTGGATTTCGATTTGTTTCTCAATCCGGACGGTTCGGTCGCACAGCCGCCACAATTGCTTGCGAGTTCTTCCACCGCCGATCCCTATACGAGGGCGGCGGCGGAGGCGGCGCGGCGGGCGATCTACGAATGCGCGCCCTACAAGCTTCCGGCCGACCGTTACAGCCAGTGGCGCGAGATCAATCCGTTCCATTTCGATCCCGCGGCGATGATGGGCCAGTAAACTGGGCCAATGAATTGGGCCAGTGATTAGAGTGAGTGCGTAGAAGGAGAATGAGATGAGGAAATTCACCGTCCTTCTGGCCGCGCTTGCAGCGCTGCTGCTGGTCTCGCCCGCGTTCGCGCAGCTGCGCGTGGACGTGACCCAGGGCACGATCCAGCCGCTGCCCATCGCGATCCCCAATTTCAACGGCGATCCGGCGGGCGCCCAGATCGCGGGCGTCGTGCGCGCCGATCTCGAACGCTCCGGCCTGTTTCGTCCGCTCGATCCCAAGTCGTTCATTGAGCAGATCAAGGACGTCAATGTGCAGCCCAATTTCGCCAACTGGCGCGTGATCAACGCTCAGGCGCTGGTCACCGGCCAGGCGATGCTGCAGCCCAACGGACTCTTGCGCGTCGATTTCCGGCTGTGGGACGTCGCCGGCGGCAGCCAGATGATCGGTACCGGCAAGGCCGCCACGCCCGACAACTGGCGGCGCATGGCGCATATCATCTCGGATCTGATCTATGAGCGGGTCACCGGCGAGAAGGGCTATTTCGACACCCGCATCGTCTTCATCTCGGAGACCGGGCCGCCGCTCGCGCGCAAGAAGCGGCTGGCGATCATGGACGAAGACGGCGCCAACCCGCAGTTCCTCACCAATGGCAGCTATCTGGTGCTCACGCCGCGCTTCAATCCGACGGCGCAGATGATCGCCTACATGTCCTATATCTCGGGCAAGCCGCGCGTTTATCTGTGCGACATCGAGAGCGGCAAGCAGGAGATGCTGGGAAATTTCCCCAACATGACGTTCAGCCCGCGTTTCTCGCCCGACGGCAACAAGGTGGCGATGACGCTGGAAGCCGGCGGCAATTCGGACATTTATGTGATGGACCTGCGCAACCGCGCGGTGACGCGGCTGACCACAGATCCCTCGATCGACACCTCGCCGTCCTATTCGCCCGACGGCGCCCAGATCGCATTCGAATCCGACCGCGGCGGCAGCCAGCAGATCTATGTGATGAATGCCGACGGCTCCAACCAGCACCGCATTTCGTTCGGCGGCGGCAAGAACGGCACGCCGGTCTGGAGCCCGCGCGGCGATCTCATCGCCTTCACGCGACAGGATGAAGGCGTCTTC
>DATNNS010000309.1:0-4964 GCA_035601715.1 Rhizomicrobium sp. | reverse complement strand
CGCGAGCCCGCCCAGCGCATAGCCGTCGAAGCCGATCTCGATCAGCTCCGCCGCCGAGCACGCGCGCAGGTCGGCGAACACGCCGCCCTGCACGATGCCGAAGCAGGCGACGCCGCTGAACGCCCGCTTCGAGCGCTTCGCCCAGCGCGTCGTGAGCGCGAGCGACGTCTCGATGTCGGCGCGCGTCGCGGGATAGGCGGGGCATTCGTCCAGCACCATCTGGATGTCGGAGCCGAGCAGGCGCTGGATCTCCATCGCGCGCTCGGGCGAGAGGAAATGTTCCGACCCGTCGACATGCGAGCGGAACGTGACGCCGTTCTCGTCGAGCTTGCGCAGCTTGGCGAGCGACATCACCTGGAAGCCGCCGCTGTCGGTCAGGATCGGCTTCTCCCAGTTCATGAATTTGTGCAAGCCGCCGAGCCGCGCGACGCGCTCCGCGCCGGGCCGCAGCATCAGGTGATAGGTGTTGCCCAGGATGATGTCCGCGCCGGTCGCGGCGACACTCTCCGGCATCATCGCCTTCACCGATCCCGCTGTGCCGATCGGCATGAACGCGGGCGTGCGGATCTCGCCGCGCGGAAGCGTGAGGATTCCGGTGCGCGCCGCGCCGTCCGTGTGATGGATGCTCAACATGGGCGCCGCAATAGCAGGCACGCGTCGCCATAGGAATAGAAGCGATAGCGTTCGCGGATCGCCTCGGCATAGGCGGCTTGCATGATCTCAAGGCCGCAGAACGCGCTCACCAGCATGAACAGGGTCGAGCGCGGCAGGTGGAAATTGGTGAGCAGGATTTCCGCCGTGCAGAAGCGATAACCCGGCGTGATGAAAATATCGGTGTCGGCGGCGAATTCATGGATCGCGCCGCTCGCATCGGCCGCGCTTTCCAGCGTGCGCAGCGAGGTCGTACCGGTGGCGACGATGCGGCCGCCGGCGGCGCGCGCGGCGTTCAGCCGCGTTGCGGTTTCGGCGTCGAGCATCGCGCGCTCGGAATGCATCTTGTGCTGCGAGGTATCGGCAGCACTGACCGGAAGGAATGTGCCGGGACCCACATGCAGCGTCACGCTCTCGCGCGCGATTCCTTTGGCCTTCAGCCGCGCGAACAAGTCCGGCGTGAAATGCAAACCTGCGGTTGGCGCCGCGACGGAGCCTTCATGCGCGGCGAACACCGTCTGATAGTCGGACAGATCGCGCGCATCGGTCTTGCGTTTTCCGGCAATATAAGGCGGCAACGGCATCTCCCCTTCGCGCGCGATAGCGGCATCGAGGCCCGCGCCGGAAAGCACGAATTCGAGCTCTACCTCGCCGCTCTCGCCACGCGCCGTCACGATGGCTTCGAGCATTTGCCCGAGGTGGACTTGGTCGCCCGTCGCAAGCTTGCGCGCTGGCCGCGCGAACGCCGCGAACTTGTTCGGCGCGAGCCGCTTGTGCAGCAAGACCTCGATCTTCGGGCCCTCGCCGGCAAATCCCGCGCGGGCAGCGCGCCGCCCATGCAGCCGGGCCGGAATTACCTTGGTATCGTTGAGGACCAGCACGTCGCCGGCGCGCAGATAATCCGGCAGGTCGCGGACATGGGCGTGCTCCAGCGAGCCGTCTTCGCGCACGACCAGCATGCGCGCCGAGTCGCGCGGGTTCGCGGGCCGAAGCGCGATGCGGTCTTCCGGCAGCTCGAAATCGAAGAGCGAGACGTCCATGGCGCCAGTCTAGCGCATCAGGCGTGGCCCACGCTCGCCAGGACCGCCTCGATGATCGTGTCCTGCGTCGCCGCGTCGAGATAGGGATGCATCGGCAGGCTGATCACCGTCTCGCCGATCTTCTCGCTCACCGGCGTACCGGCGCTGGGATAATGCGCGTAACCCTTCTGCCGCGACAGCGGCGTCGGATAATAGATCGCGGTCGGAATGCCCTTGGCCTTTAGATCGGCGCCGAGCCGGTCGCGATCCGGGACCTGGATGGTGTACTGCGCCCAGGTCGATGTCGCACCATCGATCACGCGCGGCACGCGGATTCGGTTGGAGCGGCCGAGCTTCTCGCTATAGCGTCGCGCCACGGCATCGCGCATGTCGATCTCCTCGCGGAAAACCTTCATCTTCTCGAGCAGGATCGCGGCCTGGATCGTGTCGAGCCGCGAATTCATGCCGATGCGGACATTCTCGTAGCGGTCGGCGCCTTGGCCGTGATTGCGGATCGAGCGCAGCAGATCGGCGAGGGCGTCGTCGTTGGTGAAACTCGCGCCGCCGTCGCCGTAACAGCCGAGCGGTTTGGCGGGAAAGAAACTCGTCGCCGCCGCATCGCCGATGCCGCCGCAGCGCTTGCCGTGATAAAGCGCGCCGAAGCCCTGTGCCGCGTCGCACAGCATCAAGAGCTTCTCGCGCCGCACGATCGGCTCGATCTTCGCGTAATCCGCCGATTGGCCGAACAGGTCGACCGGCATGACGACGCGGGGTTTCAGCTTGCCGTCGCGCTTCACCATCGCGACGGCGGCATCGAGGCTCGCGGGATCGATGTTGTAGGTGTCTTCCAGCACGTCGACGAAAACCGGCGACGCGCCCATCAGCGCCACCACCTCGGCGCTCGCGGCAAAGGTGAACGCCGGCACGAACACCGCGTCGCCCGGACCCACGCCCCAGGCGCGCAGGATGATCAGCAGCGCATCGGTGCCGTTGGCGCAGGCGACGACGTGCTTGACGCCGGCGAAATCGGCCAGCTGCTTTTCCAGTTCGCCGACTTGCGGGCCCATGATCCACTGGCCGCCTTCCACGGCTTTGGCGATGGCCTGGTTGAGCGGCTCGCCGAGGCGACGGCGCTGTTCCTGCAGATCGATGAAGGCGATAGCCACGAACGGAACTCCACGCGCAAAGGGCTCGCGGTTCTAGAACGCGCGAACCCGCCCCGGCGACAAAACTAATGTTTCAGAATGCGTCAACTACCGAGCGACATCTTCACGATCTTGTCGGGCGGGCCGCTGATCGCGCCGTTGTTATGCTCGCCGCCTTTCTTGATCGCGTCGACATGCTCCATGCCGGAGATCACCTTGCCCCAGGCGGTGTATTGCCGGTCGAGCCAGGGCGCATCGGCGAAGCAGATGAAGAACTGGCTGTTGGCGCTGTTGGGGCTCGACGAACGCGCCATCGAGACCGTGCCGCGTCCGTGCTTCTCGGCGGAGAACTCCGCTTTCAGATCCGGCAGGTCCGAGCCGCCGGTGCCGGTGCCCGTCGGATCGCCAGTCTGCGCCATGAAGCCGGGAATGACACGGTGGAAGACCACGCCGTCATAGAATCCCTTCCCGGCCAGTTCCTTGATCCGCGCCACATGGTTGGGCGCGAGATCGGGCCGCAGCTCGATGACGACGGGACCGGATTTCAATTCCATCACGATGGTTTCGCGGGCCATTACGATTTTCTTCTTTCGTTGCAGCGTTTGACGAGACGTTCGGCGATATAGGGCGTGGTGAACGGCGCCACGTTGCCGCCCAGCATGGCGATTTCCTTGACCAGGCGCGAGGCGATCGCCTGGTGCCGCGGGTCGGCCATCAGGAACACGGTCTCGATCTCCGCGTTCAGGCGCTGGTTCATCGCCACCATCTGGAACTCATATTCGAAATCCGACACCGCGCGCAGGCCGCGGATGATGACGCTGGCGTCCATCTTCTCGGCGAACTGCATCAGAAGCGTATCGAAAGACTCCACGCTGATCACGGCGCGCCCTTCGGCCAGCGGCGCCGCTTCGTGCTTCACCATCGTCATGCGCTCGTCGAGCGTGAAGAGCGGCGATTTGGACGGATTGGTCGATACCCCGATCACCAGGTGATCGACCAGTTTCACCGCGCGCTTGATGATGTCCAGATGCCCGAGCGTGACCGGATCGAAGGTTCCCGGATAAAGGCCGATGCGTTTCTTTGCCGCCGCCATCAAGCCTCGCCCTCTTCCGAAACGTCCTCGATGCGCTCGACCGAGACGACGCGTTCGCCGCCGTCGACGCGGAACACGGTGACGCCTTGCGCGGCGCGGCCCTGGATGGAGATGCCGCCGACCGGCACGCGGATGGTCTGGCCCGCGTCGCTGATCAGCATCAGATCGTCGGATTCCTCGACCGGGAATGTCGCGACGATGGCGGTGTTTTTCTTGCCCATGCCCATCGCGACGATGCCCGAGCCGCCGCGGCCGGTGACGCGATATTCGTAGGACGAAGTGCGCTTGCCGAAGCCGTTTTCCGACACCGCCAGCACAAACTGCTCGCGCGCGCCGAGCCCGGCATAGCGTTCGGGAGTCAACGTCGCTTCTTCAGTGCCGTCCTCGGCATCATCCTCTTCGACAATGACTTCCTCCTCGCCGGTCGCGGCGCGGCGCGCGGCATTGGCCTGCTTGAGATAGGCGCGCGCTTCGGCGGTGCTCGCGTCGGAGTGGCGCAGCAGCGACAGGCTCACCAGCGCGTCGCCCTCGGCGAGCCTGATGCCGCGCACGCCGGTGGAATCGCGGCCCTTGAACACGCGCACGTCGGTGACGGCAAAGCGGATACATTTTCCGGCGCGCGTGGTGAGCAGCACGTCGTCCTGGTCGGTGCAGATTTCCACCCCGAGAATGCCGTCGCCCGGCTCTAGCTTCATCGCGATCTTGCCGCCCTTGTTGATGCTGGCGAAGTCGGACAATTCGTTGCGCCGGATATCGCCCGATTTGGTGGCGAAGACGACGTTGAGCTTGCCCCATTGCGACTCGTCTTCCGGCAGCGGCAGGATCGTGGCGATGCGCTCGCCCTCGGACAGCGGCAGGATATTCACCATCGCCTTGCCCTTGCCCTGGATGCGCGCCTCGGGCAACCGCCAGACCTTCAGCTTGTACGCCATGCCGGTGGAGGAGAAGAACACCAGCGGCGCGTGGGTGGACGCAACATAGAGATGCGTGACGAAATCCTCCTCGCGCGTCGCCATGCCGGCGCGGCCCTTGCCGCCACGGCCCTGGACGCGATAT
>DATNNS010000308.1:0-4496 GCA_035601715.1 Rhizomicrobium sp. | reverse complement strand
TCCTACTCCCTGAACTCCGGCTTGGACCGGTTCACACCAGTATATAAGACGATCGGCGCTGGCGCCCACCTCCCCCTTGTGGGGAGGTCGAAAAATCCGAGCGAAGCGATGGATTTTTCGGGTGGGGGGACGGTGCCCGACAGGTTAGACCTACCCCCCACCCGAAAAACCTTCGCGCTTGCGCGCGAAGCTTTTTCGACCTCCCCACAAGGGGGAGGTGCTTATTGCGCGGCGGTGTTCCGCGCGGCTCTCTTTTCGGCCGATTTGACGCGGCGGGTGCGGCGCTTGCCGGGCTCACCCTTCTTGTTCATGTAGGCGGCCTTCTCGAAGGTGGTCGTGACCGTGCCGCCGGCCTTCTCGACCGCCTCGCGGGCGCCCTTCGACGCGCCGGCCACTTCGATCTCGATCTTGGCCTTGAATTCGCCGTCGCCGAGCAACCGGATGCCGTCGCGGCTTTTCTTCACCAGGCCGGCTTTCTTGAGCGTTTCCTCCGTGATTTTCGCGCCCGCGTCGATCTTTTTGCCGTCGATCGCTTTTTGAAGCTTGCCGAGATTGAGATGTGTGAAGTCGTTGGCGAAGATGTTGTTGAAGCCGCGCTTGGGCATGCGCATATGCAGCGGCATCTGGCCGCCTTCGAAGCCGTAGACCTTCGTGCCGGTGCGCGCCTTGGCGCCCTTGACGCCGCGCCCGGACGTCTTGCCGAGCCCGGACGACGAGCCGCGGCCGACCTTGTCCTTGCGCTTGTGGGCGCCGGGATTGTTGCGGATTTCGTTGAGCTTCATTGTAATTCGCCTTTGTTTGTCCTTCGGGGCTTGCCTGCGGCTCGCACCTCAGGATGACGACATCTCGGTCGCGTCACGCTGAGGTGCGCGCGAGCGCGCCACGAAGCGTCATTCAACAACTTCTACCAAGTGCTTGACCGCGTGGATCATGCCGCGCACCGACGGCGTGTCTTCCAGCGTGCGCGTGCGGCGGATTTTGCCCAGGCCCAGGCCGCGCAACGTCGCCGCCTGGATTTCGGGCTTGCGGTTGGCGCTGCGGATCTGGCGCACCGTCACGGTCTTGCCGGACGCTTTCTTCGCTGCTGTTTTCTTCTCAACCATCGTTCAGTTCCTCAGGAGGCGGAGGCGGATGCCTGCTCGCCTTTTTGGCCTTCGCGGCGCGAAATGATCTCGGCGACGCTGCGGCCGCGGCGCTGGGCCACCATGCGCGGCGACTGCTGGCTCTTCAGCGCATCGAACGTCGCGCGCACCATGTTGTAGGCGTTGGAGGTGCCGAGCGACTTGGACACCACGTCGCCGACGCCGAGCGCTTCGAACACCGCGCGCATCGGGCCGCCGGCGATGATGCCGGTACCGGCCGGCGCCGGGCGCACGATCACCTTGCCGGCGCCGTGATGGCCGCGCGTCTCGTGATGCAGCGTACGGCCGTCCTTGAGCGGCACGCGGATCAGCGCGCGCTTGGCGGCTTCCGTCGCCTTGCGGATCGCTTCCGGCACTTCGCGCGCCTTGCCGTGGCCGAAGCCGACGCGGCCGCGCTGGTCGCCGACGACCACGAGCGCCGCGAAGCCGAAGCGCCGTCCGCCCTTCACGACCTTCGCCACGCGATTGATGTGGACGAGCTTGTCGACGAATTCGTTGTCGCGCTCTTCGCGATCGCGACCGCCGCGTTCCCGCCGTCCGCGTCCGCCGCCACTGCCTTCTTCACGCGCCATAATTTCCGTCCCTTAGAATTCGAGGCCGCCCTCGCGGGCAGCGTCTGCGAGCGCCTTGATGCGCCCGTGATAGATGTAGCCGCCGCGGTCGAACACGACCTGCTTGACGCCCTTGGCGATCGCGCGCTCGGCGATCTTCTTGCCGACCGACTTCGCCGCCTCGACATTGTAGGCCTTGGCGATCTTGCCGTCCTTCTCGTTCGACGAGGCGGCAGCCAGCGTTTCGGCCTTCCGGTCGTCGATCACCTGGGCGTAGATGTGCTTGCCCGAGCGGAACACGGACAGCCGCGCCCGGTCCGCGGCCTTGGTCGCGATCTGGAAGCGGGTGCGCGATTTGCGCCGGGTAAAGAGCTTGCTCGTCATTTCTTCTTGCCTTCTTTGCGGCGGATATGCTCCTCCGCGTACTTCACGCCCTTGCCTTTGTAGGGCTCCGGCGGGCGATAGGCGCGGATTTCCGCGGCCACCTGCCCCACAAGCTGCTTGTCGATGCCGGCCACCGTCAGCATGGTCGGCTTCTCGGCCGTGATCGTGATGCCGGCCGGGATCGGATAGGCGACGTCGTGGCTGAAGCCGAGCTGCAGGTTCAGGTTCTTGCCCGCGACCTGGGCGCGATAGCCGACGCCGTTGATCTCGAGCTTCTGCTGGAAACCCTGCGTGACGCCGACCACCAGGTTGTTCACCAGGGTGCGCGACAGGCCCCACATCTGGCGGCCGCGTTCTGCATCCTTCTTCGGCGCGATCGTCACGCCGTCGTCGCCGAGCGTCGCCTCGACGTCGTCGACGAGCTTGACCGAGAGCTCGCCTTTCGGGCCCTTGACCTTCACCATCTTGCCGTCCACCGAGGCGGTGACGCCTTTGGGCAGCGGTACGGGCTTATTTCCAATTCGTGACATCAGAACACCTGACACAAAACTTCGCCGCCGACGTTCTTCTCGCGCGCGGTCGCATCCGTCATCACGCCCTGCGGCGTGGAGACGATGGACAGGCCGAGACCCTGACGGTGGGGCTTGAGATCCTCGACGCCGGCATAGACCCGGCGGCCGGGCGTGGACACGCGCTTCAGCTCGCGAATGACCGGCTGGCCTTCGTGGTATTTCAGCTCGATCTCGAGCTCGCGGCCGCCGCTCTTGAACTCCATTTCCGCGTAGCCGCGGATGAAGCCTTCCGATTGCAGCACGTCGAGCACGCGAACGCGCAGCCGCGAATTGGGCGACTTGATCTTCGCAAGGCCGCGCAGTTGGCCGTTGCGAATGCGCGTCAGGAGATCGCCGATGGGATCCGTGATCGCCATATCCTCTTATCCTTCCTTACCAGCTCGCCTTGGTCATGCCGGGGACCTGGCCGAAATTCGACAAATCGCGAAGCGCGATACGCGAGAGCCGCACCTTGCGGTAATAGCCCTTGGAACGTCCGCTGAGCTCGCAGCGATGATGGATGCGCGTCTTGGACGAGTTGCGCGGCAGCTTCGCGAGCTTCAGATGCGCGGCGAAGCGCTCTTCCGGGGCCACTTTCATGTCCTCGGTCGTCGCCTTCAGCGCGGCGCGGCGGGCGGCGTATTGCGCCGTCATCTTCTCGCGCTTCTTGTTGCGGTTGATCTGGCTCTGTTTGGCCATGGCTGTCTCTCTCAGTTCATGAAGGGAAACTGGAAGCCCTTGAGAAGCGCCTTGGCTTCCTCGTCGGTCTTCGCAGAGGTGTTGATGATGATGTCCATGCCCCAGACGGTTTCCGTCTTGTCGTAGTCGATCTCGACGAACACGATGTGCTCCTTCATGCCCATCGCGAAATTGCCCTGGCCGTCGAAGCTCTTCGCGTTCAGCCCGCGGAAGTCGCGGACGCGCGGCAGCGCCATGGTGACCAGGCGGTCGAGGAACTCGTACATCTTGTCCTTGCGCAGCGTGACCTTGACGCCGATCGGACGGCCGGCGGTGATCTTGAAAGTCGCGATCGCCTTCTTGGCCTTGGTGATGATCGCCTTCTGGCCGGCGATGGCAGTCAGGTCGTTCTGCGCCTGCTGGATCTTCTTGCCGTCCGCCGCACCCTCGCCCGCGCCGATGTTCAGCACGATCTTGTTGATCTTCGGCACCTGCATGACGTTCTTGTAGCCGAACTGCTTCATCAGCTCGGCCTTGATCACGTCGTTGTAGCGCTGCTTGAAACGCGGCACGTAGTTCGGATCGCGCGAGGCTTCGCCCACGGCCACCGCGGTGCCCGCGTTCGCATCCTTGCGCTTGGACGCCTTCTTGTCGGCGGCCTTCTTGTCGGCCTTGGGGGCCTTTTCGGTACCTGCCTCAGACATCGATGACCTCACCGGACTTCTTCGCGAAGCGCACCTTGCGGCCGTCGCTCAATTCCTTCCAGCCGATGCGCGTGGCGCCGCCGCTCTTGGGATCGACATGGGCGAGGTTCGACAGATGCACCGGCGATTCCTTGTTCACGATGCCGCCCTGCGCCTTGGCGCTCTGGCGCGTGTGACGCTTGACGACGTTGATGCCGTTGACGAGCGCACGGTTCTCCGACGGGAAAACCTTGAGCACTTCGCCCTTCTTGCCGCGGTCGCGGCCCGTCGTGACGATCACGCGATCGCCCTTTTTGATCTTCGCAGCCATCACAGCACCTCCGGTGCCAGCGAAATGATTTTCATGTGGTTCTTGGCGCGCAGCTCGCGGGTCACCGGCCCGAAGATGCGCGTGCCGATCGGCTCGCCCTGGGCGCTCACCAGAACGGCGGCGTTGGTGTCGAAACGGATCAGGCTGCCGTCGGGACGGCGCACGCCCTTGGCGGT
>DATNNS010000307.1:0-15719 GCA_035601715.1 Rhizomicrobium sp. | reverse complement strand
TTGCGGATCGCGCCTTCGGCCATGGTCTGAAGATCGCGATTGAAGGTGGTCTCGATGACGATGGGCTCGTCCACGTCGCCGATATCGCCATGCGCTTCGGCGATGACCCAGTCGGCGAAATAGCCCGCGCCGCTTTCCTCGCGCACGACGCGCGGGCGCGTGCCCTCGGCGTCGGCGCGCTGCGCATCCGTAATGAAGCCCGAATCCTCCATCGCGCGCAGCACGGTGGCGGCGCGGGTGGCGCAGGCATCGCCGTCGCCGAGCGGATTGTAGCGCGTCGGCGCCTTTACGCTGCCGGCAAGCCGCGCCGCTTCCGCCAGCGTCAGGCGCGCCGCGGGCTTGTTGAAGAAATGCTCGGACGCGGATTCGATGCCATAGGCGCCCGAACCGAAATAGACGTGATTCAGATAGAGCGTGAGGATCTGGTCCTTGGAATAGCGCGACTCCAGATAGAGCGCGAGCAATGCTTCCTGCGCCTTGCGGTCGAAGGTGCGCTTGGATTCGAGGAACAGGTTCTTGGCGAGTTGCTGGGTCAGCGTCGAACCGCCCTGCACCACATGGCCGGCCATCATGTCGTCAAGAGCGGCGCGCGCCATTCCGATCGGATCGACGCCCAGATGCTCGCGGAATCGGCGGTCTTCGATGGCGATGAAGGCGTTGGGCACATAGGCGGGCAGCCGCGCGACGTCGATCATCGCGCCTGCGTCGAGATTGCGTTCGGTGATCACGTGGCCGCTTCGGTCCAGCACCGTGATCGCGCGTGACGGGCCCTTGGCAAGCAGGCCGCTGACGTCGGGCAGCTGGGAGATCAGATGGGAGACATAGATCGCGCCGAAAATGACGGCCCACGCGCCCAGCAACACCAGCGCATAGGGCCAGCTGCGCCTGGGTTTGGTTTTTTTCTTTTTTCGCGCCGGCGCGCCCGGTGGCACGCCGGGCGGCGCGTTGGCGGTCCGGCGGGCGCCGGGTGGGACAGGCTTCTTCTTGGCCATAGCCGGCCCGTTCTAGTCACGAAGCGTTAACGGGGGTTAAACATGCGTTGCTTGCTCCGCCGCGAAAAACCCTGATAAGGGACGGCGTTTTCAATCTGGTCCGCCATGGCCGCCGATACCGGCGAACCGCCCGAACTTACCGTGCTGGTGCCCGTCTATAACGAGGCCGGCAACATCCTGCTGCTTCTGGACGAAGTCGAGGCTGCGCTGGCCGGTGTCTGCCGTTTTGAGATTGTCTTCGTCGATGACGGCTCGTCGGATGCGACGCCGGCCGAGCTGGTCGCGGCGCGCGGCAGGAATTCCCGGGTACGCTTGCTGCGCCACAAAAAGCGTGCGGGGAAAAGCGCCGCGCTGGTCACCGGTTTCTGGGCCGCACGCGCACCCTGGATCCAGACGCTCGATGGCGACCGGCAGAACGATCCGGCCGATGTCGCGCGGCTGTGGAAGATCATCCATGCGCCCGCGCCGCCGGCGACGCTCGGCATCGTCGCGGGCATCCGTAATCGTCGCAATGATGGGGCGATCAAATGGGCGTCGTCGCGCATCGCCAATTTCGTGCGCCGCAATCTGCTGCGCGACGACACGGCCGACACCGGCTGCGGCTTCAAGCTGATCCGCCGCGAGGTCGCGCTCAAGCTTCCGTTCTTCGACGGCATGCACCGCTTCCTGCCCGCGCTGGTGCGCCGCCAGGGCTATGACATCGCGCAGGAGCGCATCGCGGATCGGCCGCGCACCGCCGGTCTTTCCAAATACGGTTTCTTCGGGCGGCTGGGCGCGGGCATCTTCGATCTGTTCGGCGTCTTCTGGCTGATGCGCCGCGGAACGCGCGCCGAAGCCGAGGACGTGCCGTGAGCGCGGCCGGCCGCGTCAGAAAGCCGCTCGACATCTGGGCCTCGCTCGGCGAGCCGCAAGCCGTCGCCTCGATTCTCATCCTCTATTGCGCGTTTCATTTTCTGCTGCGCCTCGCGCTCAGCGCCAATTTCACGCTCGACGAATCCGAGCAGATCCTGTTCGCGCAAAGCCTGCAATGGGGCTATCGCTTCCGCCATCCGCCGCTGATCACCTGGCTCTCCTGGGCGACGCTCGCCGCCAGCGGGCAGAGCCGCGTCGCGTTCTTCCTGCTCAAATACGTGCTGATGGGGCTGGGCCTGCTCGCTTATTTCGAAGCCGGTCGCGTCGTCATCCGCGATACGCGGCTGGCGGCGCTCGCCACTTTCGCCCTTCTCACCACTTTCGTCATGGGCTTCATGCCCCATGTCGATCTGATGCACACCGTGCTGCTCGCAACGATGCTGGCGGCATGGCTATGGGCGGACGCGCGCGTCATCACGTCGGGGAAGCTGACCGATTATCTTCTGCTCGGCGTCATCACAGGTCTCGGCATCCTCTCCAAATATGTCTTCATCGTGCTTCCCATCGCGATGACCATCGCTGTCGCATTCGTGCCGCGCTTCCGCGCGCGGCTGAAGCTCGTGCCGTTGCTCGCCGCGGTGCTGGTGGCGGCCGCCATTGTCGCGCCTTACGCGATCTGGGCGCAGTCACACGAATATTCCCTGTTCGCGCTGGCGCAGACGATCACCAAGAGCTCGGGGCCCGCGCTCAGTCCTCTGTCTTGGCTCAAGGGTACCGGCAATCTTGTCGTCGCGCTGGCGGGCTTCCTGGTGCCGATGATCGCGATCTTCCCGCTGCTCTATTGGCGCGCCTGCAAGCCGCTCACCGGCCAAGGCGACGCGGACGATCGCTCCTGGCTCAGGCTCTATGAAATCGCGATGGTCGCGGGCGTCGTCATCATGTGGGGCGCGGTGTTCTTCGTCGGCACGGAAGCGTTCAAGCCGCGCTGGATGCATCAGGTCGCGATGATGCTGCCGATCTATCTGTTTCTGCGCGTCAAACTCGCGGGCGTCGGCGAGCGCGCGGACAAGATCTTCGCCATCGTCGCACTGGTCTTTGCGCTCGGCATCTTCGCCGCGCGCGCCGTGATCTACGAGACCGACGGCAGCCATTGCAAAACCTGCCGCGAATATTGGCCGATGCAGACCTATGCGCAGGACCTGAGGCGGGCAGGCTTTGCCGGCGGCACGATCGTGGCGCCCACCTACGACCTCGCCGGAAATCTGCGCGGCATCTTTCCCGACGCGCGCGTCGTCACGCCGGGTTATCCGCTTGCCGTGTTCGGTCCGCCGGTCGGCGGCCAGTGCCTGGCGGTGTGGGAGGGATTGGGCGAGCCGCCCAAGGCCATGCTCGCTTATCTCGCCGACCCGATGGGGGCGACCGTTTCCAAAGCGACTTTGCGCGGCGACATCACCGCCCAGCTGCTCACGACCCATCGCTTCGAGACGATGAGCTACATGCTGCTGCCGGGCGTCTGCCACTAACCGAGTTCGGTTTACTCGCCGCCGATCTGGACGTTGGCCATGCCTTCGCTGTCGAGCTTGCCCTTGTAGGATTTGAGCTTGACCGTGCCCGAGCCGACGGCCTCGACATGCGGATCGACCGCCATGCCGCCGAAAACGAAATTGCCCGCGCCCATGATTTCCACATGCAGCGGATCGGCGACGCCGTCGGCGATCTTGACCGAGCCGGAACCGGCGATTTCGATATGCACCGGACCGTTGACGCGGGGCGCCACGACGTCGCCCGAGCCGGCGATGTCGAGCTTGAGTCCGCCCGCGATGGGGCCGAGCGTCACGTCGCCCGAGCCCGCGATATCCGCGTCGACACCCTTCGTCGCGCCGACCGTGATCTTGCCCGAGCCGCCCACATCCAGGTTCAACGGACCGTCGACGCCCGCGATGTTCACTTTGCCGGCGCCGCCCAGTTCGATATGCGCATCGCTGACCTGGCCGATCTGCGCCGTCGTCGCGGCGGCGTCGAAATGCAGCGAGCCGTGGGTATCGCCGATCGTGGCGTTGCCGACCAGGCCGCCGACACGAACTTCGGCGCCGCGCGGCACGCTCACGCGCACGAACAGGTTGCCCGCGTGGCGGGAATCTTCGTCGGAAAAGTTGAACCAGTTCTTCCAATCCCAGACATCGTGGTTGTCGTTGTTCTCGCCGTTGACGACGAGATAGTTGCCGTCGGTTGAGACCTTGATGTCGTCGACGCGGCCGTGGGGGCCGGAAACCTCCAGCGTCATCGGGCCGCTGTCCTTGACGTCTACCGTGAGCGTGCCGACGATGTCTTCGACTTTCAGAGCACTGCTCGCATAGCTCTTCACCGGCCAGCGAACCCAGTCGCCATTGGTCGGCGGTGCGGGCGGGGTTGGCTGTGCGGGCGCTGCGGCCGACGGCGCGGGCGGAGCCGGTGTGTGCTCGCGGGCATGGCTGGTCAACGACGGCAGGATCAGGACGGATGCCACCGCCGCGCCCTTCAGGGCGGATTTCAGGTTCGAATTCATCGCGCGCCTCCCGGCGTCTCTTGGTCAGTTCCACACATAGGGGTGTTACCACTCGTGCGCATAGCCGGGCAAAAAAGCGGACCCGGCCTGCGCGGTGCAGACCTGAACATAATAGAAACAAAATTCACGCCACCAGCCGGTAGCCGCCGCTTTCGGTCACCAGGATCTGAGCCTGGCCGGGATTTTCCTCGATCTTCTGACGCAGGCGGTAGATGTGGGTTTCCAGCGTGTGCGTGGTGACGGCGGGATTGTAGCCCCACACTTCGTGCAGCAGCGTCTCGCGCGGCACCGTATCGCCGGAGCGGTAGAGGAATTTGAGGATGTTGGTTTCCTTCTCGGTCAGGCGGATTTTCTTGCCGCTTTCGCCGAGCAGGACCTTGGCGCTGGGCCGGAAGGTATAGGGACCGACGCGATAGACCGCCTCTTCGCTCTGCTCGTGGCTCCTCAGATGGGCGTGGATGCGCGCCATCAGCACGGCGAAGCGGAAAGGCTTGGCGATGTAGTCGTTGGCGCCCGATTCCAGGCCCTCGATCATGTCGGCGTCGGAATCCTTCGCCGTGAGCAGGATGATGGGGCAGGTGACGCCGTCCTCGCGCAATTCGCGGCACAGCTTGCGCCCGTCGCAATCGGGCAGCCCGACATCCAGGATCATGAATTCGAAGAGGCCATCGCGAGCCCGCGTGCGACCCTCCTGGCAGGTGCCGGCCTCGACCGGCGCGTATTCGCCTTCCGCGGCGAATTGCTCGGCGAGGGAGGCGCGCAGCATCGCGTCATCGTCAACCAGCAGGACCCGCTTGGCACTTGGCATCGGTTCTCCTCGAGCACCGCCGGTCTTGCGGCGGTTCGGCCGAACTCTACCCGCTTTCGGCACGCGGGTGTATGTGGGGACGGATGGCGCCGCCCAGGAAATCCCCAAGCCGTAAAATCTCGCCCGTCGAGGCGGTGGCGCGCGCGGCGCAGGCGTTGCGGCGCGGCGCGCCCGTCCTCATCAAGGGCCGGGACGGCATAGTCATAAGCGCCGCGGCGGTCGAGACGGCAAGCGATCACGCCCTCGTGAAACTGCGCAAAAGCGGCAAGCAGCCGGCGCTGCTGGCGCTCACGCATGCCCGGGCCCGGACCTTGAAGATGCGACTCTACACCCCCGACGTCGTGGCGCTCGTGGCGCCGCCGGGCGCGGCCGCCTTGCGCGCAATCGCCGATCCGACCGTCGATCTCAACACGCCGCTCAAGGGGCCGTTCGAGACCTTGCGCGGGACCCTGCCCGACGCGCTGGCGGCCGCGGTGAAACTGGCCAAGGTCGCCGGACTGTTGCCGGCCGTCGTCGCCGTGCGCGGCGGCGGGAAGGGAACGTCGCTCGCCGCCAAGGATATCGCTGACTACGAGGAACAGTCCCGCCGCTCGCTGGCAATTGTCACGCGCGCACACGTGCCGCTGAAGGGCGCGGAGCAGGCCGAACTCGTTGCGTTTCGCGCCAAAGATGCGGGACCGGAGCACTACGCGATTGTGATCGGCCATCCGCCCACGGCCAAGCCCGTGCTGACGCGGCTGCATTCGGAGTGCTTCACCGGCGATCTTCTGGATTCGCTGCGCTGCGATTGCGGCACGCAATTGCGCGGCGCGATCGATGCCATCGAAAAAGCCGGCGGCGGCATCCTGCTCTATATGGCGCAGGAGGGCCGCGGCATCGGGCTGATCAACAAGCTGCGCGCTTATCGGCTGCAGGATCAGGGCTTCGACACCATGGAGGCGAATACGCGCCTCGGCTTCGAGGAGGACGAACGGCTCTATGGCGTCGCCGCGCGGATGCTGGCGCTGCTCGGCTACAAGTCGGTGAAGCTTCTCACCAACAATCCGCACAAGGTGTCGGCATTGACGGACGCTGGCATCAGGGTCGCCGCCCGCGTGCCCCACAAATTCCCCTCCAATGTCCACAACCACGACTATCTGAAGAGCAAGGCGAGGGCGGGACACCTGCTCTGAGCGCCGGTCGCTTAAGGACCGCTCACGGGCGGCAATTATTGCCCTGTGGCGTTCCATCGGTGCCCAAAACACTTGTGAAACGGCGCTTTTCCACATGGCAGGCTGCTTGCTTTGTCCATGGCGGAGAGGTGCAGAATGCCCGTCGCCGATTTCGCCCAAGGAATTCAAAAATCCTTTCCCATGGCAGGCCAGAGCCTTGCCTGGGCGCAAGGCACGAACGCGCCCAAGGCACAGGGCAGCCAAACCACAGCCGCGAACCAGACGGTCGCTGCGACCGGGGGCAAGTCGTTCTGGGATGACATGCTCGATGTGGTCAATCCGCTGCAGCATCTGCCGGTGGTGGGAACGATCTATCGCGCCATCACAGGCGACAAAATGGGCGATCTGGAAAAAGTCGCAGGCGATGCGCTCTATGGCGGGCCGATCGGCCTCGTCTCCTCGCTCGCCGACGTCGCATTCGAAAAGATTACTGGCAAGGATTTCGGTGACACAGTGCTGGATTTTGTCACCGGTGGCGACAAGACAACGGCCGTCGCCGCCAACGCCAAGGCTCTCAATCCGCTACCGACACGCACGGTCGCGTCGGCATCGCCGGCACCGAGCGTCCCCGCGACGCCTGTGGTTGCCGCGAAGCAGGCAGTGTCGGCGCCGCAGGCGTTGACGACACAGCAAAAGGTCGCGCAAGCGCAGGCATCGACGCAGCAGGACTCCAACACGCAGGCGCTGATGGCGGCGATGAGCCAGGACGGCGTCGATTCCGATCTCGGGATGCGCGCGCTGTTCGCCTACCAGAAATCCATGGGCCTGAACCCGGCCGCGCCCGGCGGTCTCGCTTCCGCGCCCTAACCGCGCTCGCCGAATATCGCCGTGCCGATGCGCAGATGTGTCGCGCCGAATTTGATCGCGCTCTCGAAATCCGCGCTCATGCCCATGCTGAGAAGCGACAGGCCATTGTCGCGCGCGATCTTCTGCAACAATGCGAAATGCGGTGCGGGGTTCTGATCCGCCGGCGGAATGCACATCAAGCCGCGCACGGGCAGTTCCAACTGGTCACGGCACAGCGCGATAAAGCTCGCCGCGCCTCGCGGCGCGATGCCGGCCTTCTGCGGCTCCTCGCCGGTGTTGACCTGGATGAACAGCGTGGGCGCGCGGCCGGTGCGTTCGATCTCGGTCTTCAGCGCGTGCGCCAGCTTCGGCCGGTCGAGCGAATGGATGGCGTCGAACAATTCCAAGGCCTCGCGCGCCTTGTTGCTCTGTAACGGCCCGATCAGATGCAGTTCGATGTCGGGGTAGTGCTCTTTCAGCGGCGGCCATTTCTCCCTGGCTTCCTGCACGCGGTTTTCGCCGAAGACGCGCTGCCCGGCCTCGAGCACGGGACGGATGCGGTCGGCGCCGTGCGTCTTGCTGACGGCGATCAGCGTGGTGGCCGGCGCGGGCGCGACCGCGGCCTTCCGCGCGGCAGCGATGCGCGCCACTATACCGGCCAGGTTGGACTCGGGAGAGGACATGGCGTCAGACAAGCTTGCCAATTCGCCGCTGGCAAGGGCGCAACTGGCAAGAGCGGCGCTGCGTCTGGGCGGACGGCTGGTCCTGATGACCGATGACGAGCGGCTCAAGGATCCGCTGGCGGCGGCCCGCGCGCTGCCGCGTGGCAGCCTGGTGATCGTTCGCGCGCGCCACGCCCGCCATCGCGCCGAACTCGCCGCCGCGCTGATGCAGATCGCGCGCGCGCGAAAGCTCATGGTTCTCATCGCGGGCGACGGCCCGCTTGCCTTGAAGGTCGGCGCACACGGCATTCATCTCTCCCAAGTGCGCGCGCGCGACGCCGCGCATTGGCGGTCGCGACGGCCGCATTGGCTGATCACGGTGTCTGCCCATTCGCTCGCGGCCTGCGCTGCCTCCCGCCATGCGGATGCCGCGGTTCTGGCGCCTGTCTTCGCGACGGCAAGCCATCCCGGCCGAACGCCTCTCGGCGCGTTGCGCACGCGGATCGCCGTGCGCGCGTCGCCTGTTCCGGTTTACGCGCTGGGCGGTATCGATGCGCACAGCGTGGCACGGCTGGCGGGTGCGAAGCTCGCGGGACTGGCCGCGGTGGGCGCGTTGGCGTAGCGCATCTTTTCCGACGTCAGATATGCAATGCCGTGTGCAGGAATACCGCGTTGCCGGCGACTTCGGATTCGCCATTGTAGAACACGCCCGTGCCGCGCTCGAAATGCAGGCGCTGCCAGCCGAGCGTGAGTTGCAGGTTGGAATTCACCACGTAGCCGACGGACGCCTCGGTGCCGTTTTCGGCAAGGCCTGGCAGGCCGGGATGCTCATCGGCCCGGCCGGTGTCGTATTCCGCGCCCACGATCCAAGGTCCTTTGGTGAGCGTCGTACTGATGCGCCAATCCTGGGTGTCGCCATGGCTGAAGGGCTGCGTGACGTCGAAGGTGTAGGCGTTGGAGCGCCGCCAGCCGGCGCCGACAGAAATCTTGGCGCCGCGAAACGCGTAGTCGACGCCGGCGCCGAGCCCGACATCGCGCAGATCGTCATGGCTCGCCGTCGCCGCCGCATTGTGCGCGATCGCGATGCCGGCATAGCCGCGCAGGATGGCCTGTCCGAAATAGCCCGCGTAATTCGCGCCGGCCTCCCACATGTCCTGCGGCCGGTCGGCGACCGCGTGACCCTGATCGATCCACGGCAAGCCCCCCTTGGCCATGTTGGGCGTATAGGAGACACCGATCTGAACATCGAAGAAATGCGGGATGTAATAGGAGATCTTCGCGTCATTGGCGGAATCGAACACGCCGCTGCGCAGATTGAACACGTTGTTCAGCGCGCGGCCCGTCGTCGGATCCTTGAAGAAGGTCACGTTGGCGTCGTTGATCGCGACGGGGTCGTCCACCGTCGGACCGTTGAGCACCATCTTGTAGGCCGCACCGTCCTGCTGGCCGATCTCGACGCGGCCATAGGGCGTCTGCAAATAGCCATAGGCTTTCTCGAAGACGTCGTTGCCGTAATTGTCGCCGGAAAGATGATCGTGATAGGCCAGGATCGATGCGCGGAAGCCGAGCTCCCAGGCATTGTCGAGCACGCTCTCCAGGCTCGGCTCGATCAGCAGCGAGCCGGTGGCGCCGTCGCGGTCGATGCCCCCGCCCTGATGGGCGGCGTAGAGCGCGCCCGAGGCGTCGGCGCCGACCGAGCCGATGAAGCCGGCCAGATCGAAACCGGCAGGCGAGATGTTCCAATCGGTCAGATCGCCGGCTGCGGCAGGGCCCGCTATCAGATTGGCTGCGAGCAGCGCCATGGCGGCAACATGAACCCGTCCCGCCTTCGCCATTGCCGCCTCCACGCCTAAGTCCTTATACCATATGCCTATCCTTAACGATGCGGGGCGTTGCGCGGGCGCAACAGGGCCAGTATAAGCCCCGGCGGGGACGGCCCAGCACCGCGAAAGAGTGCCGCAAAAGGAAGACGATTTCGATGCGAGTTCCGGCGATTGTCCTGTGTTCCCTCGTTCTGGCGGGTTGCGGCTCGTCGAGCGACAACGACATGCCCGACACCGGCACCGGGACGACGGCGATTTCGTCGTCCAGCGGGCGCCTGACGCTGGGCGTCAATTCCTTCCTCTGGCATGCCACCCTCGACACCTTGTCGTTCCTGCCGCTGCAATCGGCCGATCCGTTCGGCGGGGTGATCATCACCGACTGGTATTCCGCGCCCGAGGATCCCAACGAGCGCATGAAAGTGACGATCTACATCCTCGACCGCCGCCTGCGTGCCGACGGTCTGAAGATCGCCGTTTTCCGCCAGACCCACGGCGCCGATGGCTGGGTCGACGCTCAGGTCAATCCCGACACGGCGGTCAAGCTTGAAGACGCCATCCTGACCCGCGCCCGCGAGCTTCGACTCGCGAGCTCGCCGGCGAAGGACTGACGCGGTTTTCGTTTTTCCCGAAACATGCGAGATGTAGGAACTCTCCCCTTACCCGGGAGTGTGAACTCACTTTCGACTTGAACCCGGATCACGCCAATGGCGCGCTATAACGCCAAGGAATCGGAGAAGCACTGGCAGGGCGAGTGGGCCCGTCGGCAGGCTTTCGTCGCGTCCAACGAATCCGCCAAGCCCAAATGCTACATCCTCGAGATGTTCCCCTATCCGTCGGGGCGCATCCATATGGGGCATGTGCGCAACTACACGATGGGCGACGTTCTGGCGCGCTTTCGCCGGGCGCAAGGCTTCAACGTGCTGCATCCGATGGGCTGGGATGCGTTCGGCCTGCCAGCGGAGAACGCGGCGCGCGACAAGGGCGTCAATCCGCGCGACTGGACCCATGACAACATCGCGGCGATGCGCGAGCAGCTCAAGCTGATGGGGCTTGCGATCGACTGGAGCCGCGAATTCGCCACCTGCGACGTCGCCTATTACGCGCAGCAGCAGAAGTTGTTCGTCGATTTCTACGAGGCCGGACTCGTCTATCGCGCCGAGGCCGACGTGAACTGGGATCCCATCGACATGACCGTGCTCGCCAACGAGCAGGTGATCGACGGCCGCGGCTGGCGCTCGGGCGCGCCGGTCGAGCGCAAGAAGCTCGCCCAGTGGTTCTTCAAGATCACCGAATATGCCGACGAGCTGCTGGAGGCGCTGGATCATATGGAGCGCTGGCCGGAAAAAGTCCGGCTGATGCAGAAGAACTGGATCGGCCGTTCGGAGGGGCTGCGCTTCACGTTTGACCTTTCGAACCGCGAAACGCTCGACGTCTTCACCACGCGCCCCGACACGCTTTTCGGCGCGAGCTTCGTTGCGATCTCGCCCGAGCATCCGCTGGCCCAGGCGCTCGCGCGGAAAAACCCGAAGGTCCAGGCCTTCATCGAGGACTGCCGGCGCGTCGGCACAACCGAGGCCGCGATCGAGACCGCGGAGAAGATGGGCTACGACACCGGCATCACCGCCGCCCATCCGTTCGATCCGGCGTGGCAGCTGCCGGTGATGATCGCGAATTTCGTGCTGATGGGTTACGGCACCGGCGCCATATTCGGCTGCCCGGCGCACGACCAGCGCGACCTCGATTTCGCGCGCAAGTACAAATTGCCCGTGCTGCCCGTGGTGGTGCCGTCCGACGCCGATGCGAAGACTTTCGCGGTCGGCGCCGAGGCCTATGTCGGCCCGGGCAAGCTCGCCAATTCGCGCTTCCTCGATGGGCTGGCGGTCGACGCGGCGAAGGCCGAAGTCGCCAAGCGGCTGGAAGCGGCCGGCAAGGGCAAGCGCACGGTGAACTATCGCTTGCGCGACTGGCTGGTGTCGCGCCAGCGCTATTGGGGCTGCCCGATCCCCATGATTCATTGCGCCAAATGCGGCGTCGTGCCGGTGCCCAGGGAATCGTTGCCGGTCGAACTGCCGGCGGATGCGCGTTTCGACGTGTCGGGCAATCCGCTCGACGCGCATCCCACCTGGAAGCACACGATCTGCCCCAAATGCGGCGGCAAAGCGCTGCGCGACACCGACACGCTCGACACCTTCGTCGATTCGTCGTGGTATTTCGTGCGCTTCTGCAATCCGCAATTCGACGCGCCGGTCGATGCCAAGGCGGCGGATTACTGGCTGCCGGTCGATCAATATATCGGCGGCGTCGAGCACGCGATCCTGCATCTGCTCTATGCGCGCTTCTTCACCCGCGCCCTGCACAAGCTCGGCAAAGTCGCGGTGGACGAGCCGTTCGCGGGCCTGTTCACGCAAGGAATGGTCTGCCACGAGACGTATAAGGGCCATAACGGACATTGGCTCGGGCTGGACGAGGTCGAGAAGCGCGACGGCAAGGCGTATCTCAAAGGCACCGACGCGGAAGTGACCATCGGCCGTTCCGAGGCGATGTCGAAGTCCAAGAAGAACGGCATCGCGCCGGAAACGATCATCGACGTCTACGGTGCCGACACCATCCGCTGGTTCATGCTGTCCGATACGCCGCCCGAGCGCGACATCGAATGGACCGACGACGGCGCGGAAGGCAGCTGGCGCTTCGTGCAGCGCCTCTGGCGTCTGGTCGACGAGATGAAAGACCTGCCGCCGCCGGGTACGAAGGCGCAAGGCGCGAGCGAACTGCGCCGCGCCAGCCATCGTGCCACGGCCGCGGTGACCGACGATCTGGAAAACCTGCGCTTCAATCGGGCGGTGGCGCAGATTTATGCGCTCGCCAACGCGATCGGCGCGGCCGAGGACGCCGACGGCGCCGCGCGGCGCGAGGCGCTGGAGACCTTGGTGCTGCTTTCGGCGCCGATGATGCCGCATCTGGCGGAGACCTGCTGGCAGACGCTGGGACATACGACGCCGGTTTGCGACACCGCTTGGCCCAAATCCGATGCCGCGCTGACCCGCACCGACACGCTGACTATCGCCGTCCAGGTCAACGGCAAGCGCCGGGGCGAGCTCGAAATCGCCCGCGACGCCGACGAAAAATCGGTGCAAAGCGCGGCCCTGGCGCTGGAAGGCGTCGTGCGCGCGCTCGACGGCAAGCCGCCCAGGCGTGTTATCGTGGTGCCGGGCCGAATAGTGAATATCGTGGCATGACACGCGTAGTCCTTCTTTGCCTGTGTGCGCTGGCGCTGTCGGCGTGCGGCTTTCGTCCGCTTTACGGCACGCTCGGCGCCGATCCGGGGGCGCAAGTGGTGTTCTCGTCGATCTATGTCGAGCCCATCGCCAACGAGGTCACCGGCTATGAGCTGCGCAATACGCTGATCTCGCTGTTGCATGCGAGCGACCGGCTCGAGGGCTCGCGCTACAAGCTGACGATGACGCTGCACGAGAAGCGCGAAGGCGTCGCGATCGCCGCCGACGCCAACGCGACGCTGACGCGCTACGGCTACACCATGGAAGCGACCTATCAGCTGACCGACGTGAAGACGGACACGGTCATCACCAAAGGCAACGAGATCGAGCGCGCCGGTTACGACGTCGCGGCCTCGCCCTATGCGACCGAAGTGACGCTGCAGGACGAGCGCCGGCGCGCCGCGCAGGACGTGGCAGAGCATGTGCGGCTCGATCTCGGCGTCTTCTTCGCCCAGCGCAAATGATCGTCAAATCGCACGAGGCGGAGCGCTTC
Organism: Rhizomicrobium sp.; assembly: GCA_035601715.1. GTDB lineage: Bacteria > Pseudomonadota > Alphaproteobacteria > Micropepsales > Micropepsaceae > Rhizomicrobium. Next base: position 2,272 of record DATNNS010000307.1, on the reverse strand, counting down.
GTGGCGCGGCCGCCGGAGAAGATTTCCGCCGTGCTGCTCTATGGCCCCGACCAAGGGCTGGTGCATGAGCGCGCCGATGCGCTGGCGAAAACCGTGGTGCCCGATCTGTCCGATGCGTTCCGGGTTTCCGAGCTCGACGAGGCGTCGCTCTCGGGCGATCCGGCGCGGCTGTTCGACGAGGCCGCCGCGCTTTCGATGCTGGGCGGGCGGCGCGTGGTGCGGGTGCGCGGCGCCGGCAACGCGCATGCCAAGCTGTTCGAGGAATTTTTCGAGGACCGCAAGGGCGAAGCGCTGGTCGTGGTCGAAGCGGGCGATCTCGCCAAGAATTCCGCCCTGCGCAGCGTGTTCGAGAAGGCCGGCGAGGCGGCGGCCATCGCCTGCTATCCCGACAGCGCGGAGAACCTCGGCGCCGTGGTGCGCGCGGCGCTCAAGGCCGAAGGGCTTTCGATCGGCGACGAGGCGCTCGATGACGCTGTCACGCGGCTCGGCGCCGACCGCGGCGTCACGCGGCGCGAACTTGAGAAGCTCGCGCTCTATGCACACGGCGCCAAGACCGTCTCGCTCGCCGACGTGCGCGCCGTGATGGGCGACGAATCCGAAATCCGCACCGAGGAAGCCTGCGACGCGGCGGGCGAGGGCGACCTGCCGCGGCTCGATTCCGCGCTCGAACGGCTGTGGTCGTCCGACCTGTCGCCGGTCGCGGTGGTGCGGATGGCGATGGGGCATTTCCAGAAACTGCTCGCGGCGAAAGCGGCGGCGCAGCGCGGCGAAAGTCTCGATTTCGCGATGAAGAAGATGTGGCCGCCCATCCATTTTTCCCGCACCGCCTCGTTCAAGATGCAGGCGCAGCGCTGGAGCGAAGACAGGCTCGGCGAAGCGCTCGACCTGCTGCTCGATACCGAGGCGCTGTGCAAGACGACCGGTGCGCCGGCGGAAGCCGTCTGCGCGCGGGCGCTGTTCAACATCGCGGCGATGGCGCGCGCCAGATAACCCATGCTGAAAATCCGCATCATCCCCTGCCTCGATGTGAAGGACGGTCGCGTCGTCAAGGGCGTCAATTTCGTCAATCTGCGCGACGCGGGCGATCCGGTGGAGCAGGCGATGCTCTACGACGAGGCGGGCGCCGACGAGCTCTGCTTCCTCGACATCGCCGCCAGCCATGAGAAGCGCGGCATCCTGCTCGACGTCGTGCGCCGCACAGCCGAGGTCTGCTTCATGCCGCTGACCGTCGGCGGCGGCGTGCGCACGTTGGACGATATCCGCGCGCTGTTGCTCGCCGGCGCGGACAAGGTCGCAGTCAACAGCGAAGCAGTGACGCGGCCTGAATTCATCCGTGAAGCGGCGGAGAAATTCGGCAGCCAGTGCATCGTGGCGGCGATCGACGCCAAGCAGAGCGCGCCCGGCCGCTTCGAAGTGTTCACCCATGGCGGCCGCAGGCCGACCGGCATCGATGCGATCGAGCACGCCAAGCGCCTCGTCGGCTACGGCGCGGGCGAAATCCTGCTCACCTCGATGGACCGCGACGGCACCAGAAAGGGCTACGACCTCGCGCTGACCCGCGCGGTGGCCGATGCCGTCACGGTTCCCGTCGTAGCCTCGGGCGGCGTTGGCGATGTCGATGATCTCGTGGCGGGGGTGACGGAGGGTCATGCCAGCGCCGTCCTCGCCGCCTCGATCTTCCATTTCGGCGAGGTAAGTATCTGGCAGGCCAAGGAAAAGTTCGCCGCGGCAGGATTGCCAATACGCCGCGATTAACCGCGATTGCCGCCCGCCCTGTTTCATGGAGAATGGCCCTCCTGGTGGGAAAAAAGGAGCGCCGCCCGCGCGCGGGACGGCGACAGAATGGGTCAGCAATTCGAATTCAAGCTCGAGGACGAGCTGCGCCGCTCGCGCCGTTTCGCGCCCGGCCAACTGCCCGCGGTCATCGAGCAGGAGCCGCGCGCGCGGCCGCTGCCGGTCAAGGCGCGGCCCGCGATTCTGGCGCGCGACATCGCCGCCGAGGACGCGTTCCGTCTGACGCTGCTGCAATGCAAATGGCATATCGCCTCCAACATCGCCGCCATCGTGGAGGCGCGCGAAGTCGAGGGCGTGCACCAGATGCGCGTCGGCTTTCGCCGCCTGCGCGTGGCGCTCACCGCGTTCGGCGGCGATTTCCGCACGCCCGCGCTCGAAGCGCTGGGCGCGCGCGCCAAGCGGCTGGCCGACAAGCTCGCGCCGGCGCGCGATCTCGATGTCTTCATCGATGAGCTCTTGGAGCCGGCGGCGGACGCCA
>DATNNS010000306.1:0-10175 GCA_035601715.1 Rhizomicrobium sp. | reverse complement strand
CCAAAGGCGTCCGCGCCATCCATCCGGTGCCGCCTCGGATCGTCGCCGAACAAATCGCGGCCACTCTGGCCGACATCGGCGCCGATGCGATCAAGATCGGCATGCTGGGCTCGGCAGCCATCGTCAAAGCCGTCGCCGACGTGCTGGAGAAGCGCGCGCGCAAAATCCCCATCGTGCTCGATCCGGTGATGGCGTCCACCAGCGGCACGCGGTTCCTCGCCGCGAACGCTGTCGCGCTTTTGAAGTTACGGCTCTTTCCTCTAGCTGCCTTGGTCACGCCCAATATCCCGGAGACCAAGGCGCTCGTCGGGCTGGCAAGTACGCGGCGGACGGATGTCGAACGCGCCGGCGGCAAGCTGATCGCGCTGGGCGCAAAGGCCGCGCTGATAAAGGGCGGTCACACCACGCGCGCGACCGTTGACGACGTGCTGGTGTGGGAACGCGGCGTCGAAGTCTACGCCTATCCCCGGCTCAAGACGCGCCATACGCACGGCACGGGCTGCACGCTGTCGACCGCGGTTGCGTGCGGACTGGCGCAAGGATTGTCGCTGCCGCTGGCGGTCGGCCGCGCCCGCGAATTCGTACAGCACGCCATCGAAACGGCGCCGGGTTTGGGCCAGGGGCGAGGACCGCTGAACCTCTCTCAACGATAAAGCAGTCGCGTTTTAAGCCACCAGCGCCTTGTCCAGCCGACCGCGAATGATTTCCTCCGCCTCGCGCATGATGCGCGCCACCAGTTCCTTGCAGCTCGGGATGTCGTGGATCAGGCCCTGCGTCTGCCCCGCCGACCAGATGCCGGCATCCATTTCGCCCTTGGACAGCACGTCGCCGCCGCGCACGCCGGCGACGAGGTCCTTGATGTCCTCGAATTTCGCGCCGCCGCGCTTCTCGATGGCGACCACTTCGTCGCTGATCGCGTTCTTGGCGACGCGTGCGGTGTTGTGCATGGTGCGGAAGATCAGGTTGGTGCCGCGCTCGTCATTGGCGACGATCGCTTCCTTCACATGCTGGTGGATCGGCGCTTCCTTGGTCGCCATGAAGCGCGTGCCCATGTTGACGCCTTCGCAGCCGAGCGCCAGCGCCGCCACCAGCCCGCGCGCATCCGCCATGCCGCCCGAGGCGATGATCGGGATGGTCAGCTTGTCGGCGGTGGCAGGAAACAGGATCAAGCCGCCGACATCGTCCTCGCCCGGATGGCCGGCGCATTCCAGCCCGTCGATCGACACGCAATCGACGCCGATGCCCTGCGCCTTCACCGCGTGGCGCACGCTGGTGCATTTGTGGATCACCTTGACGCCGGCCTCCTTGAAGCGCGGCAGGTGCGGCTGCGGATTGTTGCCCGCCGTCTCCACGATCTTGATGCCGCTCTCGATGATCGCCTCGCGGTATTCGTCGTAAGGCAGCGGCGTGATCGACGGCAGGATGGTGAGGTTCACGCCGAACGGCTTGTCGGTCATGTCGCGGCAGCGCTGCACTTCTTTCGCCAGGTCTTCGGGCTTGCCCGCGGAATGCGCCGTGATGAAGCCGAGCGCCCCCGCATTGGCGACGGCGGCGATGAGCTCCGCCTTGCCCACGCGGGTCATGCCGCCGCAGGTGATGGGTGCTGAGACGCCGAACATCTCGGTGAAACGGGTTCTGATCATGGAGTGCTCCTGCCCTGGATATCTGTTGGGGCAAGCCTGCCGGGTTTGGGCCACCCGGCGCAAGAGCTAGCGATCCACGAACGGATCGCGCACCAGGATCGTGTCCTCGCGCTCCGGGCTGGTGGAGAGCAGCGCCACCGGCGCGCCGATCAGTTCTTCGACGCGGCGGACATATTTGACGGCCTGGGCGGGAAGCTCGGCCCAGCTTCTCGCGCCGCGCGTAGAGTCTTTCCACCCTTCGATGGTCTCATAGACGGGCTTGCAACGCGCCTGGTCGCCCGCGTCGGCGGGCAGAAAATCGATCTCTTTTCCGTCCAGCGCGTAGCCCGTGCAAAGCTTGATCTCGTCGAACGTGTCCAGGATGTCGAGCTTGGTGAGCGCGATGCCGTCGACGCCGCCGGTGATGACGGTCTGTTTGACCAGCACCGCGTCGAACCAGCCGCAGCGGCGCTTGCGTCCCGTGACGGTGCCGAATTCCGCGCCGCGCGTGCCCAGCTTCTCGCCGGTGGCGTCGTTGAGCTCGGTGGGGAACGGGCCTTCGCCGACGCGCGTGGTGTAGGCCTTCACGATGCCCAGCACGTAGCCGATGTCGCGCGGGCCCACGCCCGCGCCGGCCGCCGCCTGTCCCGCCACCGTGTTGGAGGAGGTGACGTAAGGATAGGTGCCGTGATCGATGTCGAGCAGGACCGCCTGCGCGCCCTCGAACAGGATGCGCTTGCCTTCGCGGCGCACGTCGTTGAGCCGCCGCCAGGCGCAGCCTGCGAAGGGCAAGATCTTCGGCGCGACCTCTTTCAGCGCGGCCAGCAATTCCTCCGCGTCGATCTCATCGGCGCCGGTGCCGCGGCGCAGCGCGTTGTGATGGGCGAGCAGGCGGGCGATCTTCGCCGGCAGCGACTTGATGTCCTTCAGGTCGATCACGCGCAGCGCGCGGCGGCCGACCTTGTCTTCATAGGCCGGACCGATGCCGCGCTTGGTGGTGCCCAGCGCCTGCACGCTGTTCGCCGTCTCGCGCGCGATGTCGAGCTCGCGGTGCAGCGGCAGGATCAGCACCGCGTTCTCCGCGAGCAGAAGATTGTCGGGTGTCACGCTGACGCCTTGCGCCTTGACCTTCTCGATCTCGCTGAGGAACGCCCACGGATCGACCACCACGCCGTTGCCGATCACGGCCAGCTTGCCCGGCCGCACCACGCCGGACGGCAGCAGGCTCAGCTTGTAGGTGACGCCGTCGATGACGAGAGTGTGGCCGGCATTGTGGCCGCCCTGGAAGCGCACCACCACGTCGGCGCGCGCGCACAGCCAGTCGACGATCTTGCCTTTGCCCTCGTCGCCCCACTGGGCGCCGATCACGGCGACATTGCTCATTGGTCCGTACCCGGATCAGATTCGGTCCCCGCGGGACTCGCGGGCACGGTGACTAGTTATAGTCCGAAGCGCGCCCGCCTGTCAGGCCGATTTCCGACCGAACGGAACCAGCATCGGCACCCTGCGGCGATAGGCGTCATAGGGTTCCGCGCCGAGCTCGGCGCGCAGGAAGCGTTCCTCGACCCGTGCCTTGAGCCAGAAGGCGAGCGCGAACAGCGCCGCGCCCGCCAAGGCCGGCGCGGTGCCAAGTTCGACGGTCAAAAGGAAAGCGGCGAAGATGATGGCGCTGTAGATCGGGTGGCGCACGATGGCGAAGGGGCCGCTATCGACGATGCGGTGATCGGCCAGCCGCGAGACATAGCCCGACCACAGCCGGCCCATGGTGAGCCGCGCCCACCACGCGAACGCGAAGGCCGCCGCCGTCAGCGCGAACAGGAACCAGCCGAAGTCGTCGCTCACCGTCCACAGCCGCAGCGGCGACTGCCGCGCGAGCGGCGGACCGAACAACAGGACGAGGCTCGCCATGGTGACGAACTGATAGGCGATGTGCGATTGGAATTGCACGTGCACGGCGGGCTTGCCTGCCCAGAACAGCGAGATCAGCCAGGAGGCGTACCAAACACCCCAGAGCCAGTAGAGCGCGTGTTCCGCCGGCATGGTCAGGCGCCTTTTGGACCGAACGGGACGAGCATCGGCACGCGCCGGCGATAGGAATCATAGGCCTCCGCGCCCAGTTGCTCGCGCAGGAAGCGTTCTTCCAGCCGCGCCTTGATCGTGTAGCCCACGATCATCAGCGCGGCGCCGAGATAAGCATGGATGGCGCCGATCGCGACGGCGGAAGCGATGGCAGATAAAAGAATGCCGGTATAGATCGGATGGCGTACGATGGCGTAGGGCCCGGTGTCGATGACCTTGTGGCCCTCCTTGCGCGTGATCGAGCCGGACCAGAAACGCCCCAGATGAATCCGCGCCCACCAGGCGAACAGGAAACCGAGCGTCGTGAGCGCGACCATCGCCCAGCCCACGGCGAGCGGCGGTAGCCAGCGGATGCCCAGCACGCCGGGCCACGGACCGAGCGTCAAATGGCCGTCGGCGTATTTGCCGGCGCCGCCGAGCAGGAACACGAAGCCCGTCAGCGCGAGAACACGGTAGAGCCATTCTCGCGCGATGCCAGGCCGCTTGATTGTCCGGTTGGCCCAAAGGGCAGCGGCGATCCAGGTTACCGCCCAGATCCACCAGGGAATATAGATGGCCGTATCCGGCCAAAGCCCCATCCACATGCCCGGCCCCCGATGCTGTCGAACTGACAGGTGGGACGCGGCGGCGATGTTTGCAAGGCCTAAAGCAGCGGCGAGGGGTTGCAGATCTGCTGGGTCTTGTCCTCGGCCTCCTGGGCGCGCTTGAGGAACGCGTCGGCGGCGGCCTGGTTCATGCCGCGCTTGCGCATGATGTCGGACAATTGCTTGTTGAAGCTCTTCTCGTCGGCGCCCGAGGCGATGAGCGTTTCCATTTCCTCGTGGAGCTCGTAATCGCCGGGCGAAAGAAACTTGTGCAGTTGCTGGCCGGCGCAGACGCAGCCGCCGCGATCGGATTCGCTCACCGCCGCATGCGCCACCGCCGCCGCCGCGCGCATGCAGACGTCGACATCGGGCGACACCGGAACGGTCGGCGCCACGGCAAGAACGACGACGGCAAAGAGGTTCATGGAATCTCCGGTACGGGAATTTACCCTCCCCTTGTGGGAGGGTCGACAATTTGCGAGCAAAGCGAAGCAAATTTCGGGGAGGGGGCGGTCTCGACACCGACCCCCGCCCCGAAAAATCCTTCGGATTTTTCGACCCGCCCACAAGGGGCGGGTCAAGGCGATTTCAGAACCTCAGCGCCTTCGCCATTTTTACCAGCGGCAGCTTGCGGATGCCCGTGAGGGTTTTTTCATTCAACCCACCGTCGACTTCCACCAGCGCGATGGCGTCCTCGCCCGGCGCGCTGCGGCCGAGCGCGAAGGAGGCGATGTTGGCGCCGGCATCGCCGAGCAGGGTGCCGAGTTTGCCGATGAAACCGGGCTTGTCCTCGTTGACGACGTAAAGCATGTGGGCTGCGAACTCGGCGTCGAGATTGATATCCTTGATCTGGATCAGGCGCGGGCGTCCGTCGGAGAATACCGTGCCGGCCACGCGCCGCGTCGAGCCCTCGACGCTGACGGTGACCTTGATGTAGCCGTCATAGATTCCCTGGCGCGGGCGGCGCGTCTCGCTCACCTTGATGCCGCGCTCCTTCGCCACCACCGGCGCATTGACCATGTTGACGTCGGCGAGCTGCGGCTTGAGCAGGCCGGCGAGCGCCGCCTGCGTCAGCGCGCGCATGTTGAGCTCGGCGGCGGTGCCTTCGTAGAGGATCTCAACCGATTGAATCGGCGTGTCGGTGAGCTGGCCCGCGAACAGGCCGAGCTTCTCGGCCAGCACGATCCACGGGCGGACCTTCTGTGCTTCCTGCGCGCTGATGGAGGGCATGTTGAGCGCGTTGGTGATCGCGCCGGTCAGCAGATAGTCGGAAATCTGCTCGGCCACCTGCAGCGCCACGTTCTCCTGCGCCTCGCTGGTCGAAGCGCCCAGATGCGGCGTGGCGACGACCTTCTCGTTGCCGAACAGGATGTTGGTCTTGGCCGGCTCTTCCTCGAACACGTCGAGCGCGGCGCCGGCGATGTGACCGGAATCGAGCGCCGCCTTGAGCGCCGCTTCGTCGATCAGCCCGCCGCGGGCGCAATTGATGAGGCGCGCGCCTTTCTTCATTTTGTTGATCGCATCGGCCGAGATGATGTTCCTGGTCTCCGCCGTCAGCGGTACATGCAGGGTGATGAAATCGGCGCGGGCGAGCAGGTCGTTGAGCTCCACTTTCTCGACACCGAGATCGGCGGCGCGCTCCGGCGACAAATACGGATCGAACGCGATCACCCGCATCTTCAATCCCTTGGCGCGGTCGGCGACGATGGAGCCGATATTGCCGGCGCCGATCAGTCCCAGCACCTTGCCGGTGATCTCCACGCCCATGAAGCGGTTCTTCTCCCATTTGCCGGCCTGCGTCGATGCATTGGCGGCGGGAAGCTCACGCGCCAAGGCCAGCATCAGCGAGATCGCATGTTCGGCCGTGGTGATCGAATTGCCGAACGGCGTGTTCATCACGATGACGCCGGCGCCGGTGGCGGCGGGGATGTCGACATTGTCGACACCGATGCCGGCGCGGCCGACGACCTTCAACTTCTTCGCGACCTTGATCACCTCGGCGGTGATCTTGGTCGCCGAGCGGATCGCGATGCCGTCATATTGGTCGACGATCGCGAGAAGTTCTTCCTTGCTCAAGCCCGTCTTCACATCGGCCTCAACGCCACGCTCCTTGAAGATGGCGACAGCGGCGGGCGACAGCTTGTCGGCGATGAGAACGCGGGGAGCCATGATCGGTCTTTCTCTATGAGGTGGCGAGCAGGCGCGCAATTTCGGCGGGCGGAAATTCGCGGTTCTGGTAGCCGGGATTGAGCAGGACATGCCCGCCCTTCACCGTCTCGAACAGCGAACGGCCGGCCATGGTGAGATAGTGCGCCAGCCCGTCACTGTTCGGGGCATTGTGGAAATAGGTCTGAAGCCGCGACAAAGCGGTGAACGCCACAGTCCATTCGACCTTGCCGCGCCGGATGCCGGCGAGGCGCACCTGTGCGCCATCCCTTACCTTCGCGGGCTGCTCTGCGCCTTCGCCGATGACGTAGAGCGGCGCGACCATCAGCAGGCGCTCGAACGCCGCGGCATCGCGCGTCAGCGCGTCTTCCAGGCTGTTTTCCGGCACGAAGTCCACGCGCTCAGCCCTTGACCTGCGCCCAGGCCCAGTCGAGCCACGGCGTCAGCGCTTCGATGTCGGCGCGCTCGACAGTGGCGCCGCACCAGATGCGCAGGCCCGGCGGCGCGTTCCTGTGGCCCGCGATATCGAGCGCCACGCCTTCTTTTTCCAGAAGATTCGCGAGCTTCTTGACCAACTCGTAGCGCGGCTCTTCGTCGAGCCTGGTGAAGGCCGGATCGGTGATCTTGAGGCAGACGCTGGTATGCGACCGATAGGACTCATCCGCGGCGAGGAAATCGACCCAGTCGCATGCTTTCACCCAATCCGACAGCGCGGCGAAATTGGAATCGACCCGCGCGATCAGCGCCTTCAACCCGCCGATGCTCTCGGCCCATTTGAGCGTGTCGAGATAGTCTTCTACCGCCAGCATCGAGGGGGTGTTGATGGTCTCGCCTTCGAAGATCGCCTCGATGAGCTTGCCGCCCTTGGTCATGCGGAAGATCTTGGGCAGCGGCCAATGCGGGCTGTATGCCTCGAGCCGCTTCACCGCGTTCGGCGACAGCACGAGCATCCCGTGCGCCGCTTCGCCGCCTAGAACCTTCTGCCACGAGAAGGTGGTGGCATCGAGCTTGTCCCAGGGCAAGTCCATCGCGAACGCCGCGCTGGTCGCGTCGCAAATCGTGACGCCCTCGCGGTCGGCCGCGATCCAGTCACCATCGGGTACGCGCACGCCCGACGTCGTGCCGTTCCACAAAAACACCACGTCGTGATTCTTCTGCGTCTCAAGCTTGGGCAGTTCGCCGTACGGCGCCTTGTGAATCTGGCCCTTCAGCTTCAATTGCTTGACGGTATCGGTCACCCAGTCCTCGCCGAAACTTTCCCAGGCGAAGCAGTCGACGGGCGAGGGCCCGAGCAGCGACCACATCGCCATCTCCATCGCGCCGGTGTCCGAAGCCGGGACAATGGCGATGCGGTAATCCGCGGGGATGCCGAGAATCTTGCGGGTGCGGTCGATCGCGTCCTTGAGCTTGGCTTTGCCCGGCTTGGAGCGGTGCGAGCGTCCCAGCAATGCACCGTTCAGCGCTTGCGCCGTCCAGCCCGGCCGCTTGGCGCAAGGTCCGGACGAAAAAAAAGGCCGTGCGGGACGCACAGCCGGATGATTTGTCGTCATCTGTCATTCCTTTCAGAATGAACGCGCTCCGTTGGGGGAGCGTGGCCCACGGCGGTTCTACGGATTCGCGCAGGCAGCGTCAATCGCATAGATTGCGGCATCTCATCCCGGGGGGACGTCATGCTTTTCGTCTGTTCGCAATTCTTGGAATTCTGGCTGCGCTGAGCGCACCGGCGACCGCCGCAACCACCATTTCCGATCCGGTGAAATTCGTGACCGGGCTTTATGCGAAAATGGCGGCGCAGACGACGGCCTCACCCTATGTCGCGCCCGAGGATATCTACACGCCGCGGCTGGCCGCCCTGTTCGCGCTGGACAGGAAGGAAGCGGGCGGCGAAGTCGGCCGCATCGATTTCGATTTCTGGATCAATGCGCAGGATTGGGACCTGAGTGGCGTGAAAGTCACCGGCCAGCCGGTGGAAGGCGCGAAGGATCGCGAGGTCGTGATCGCCCGCTTCAAGAACTTCCGCAAGCCGGAGGAAATCCATTTCTATTTCGAGAAGACCGCTGCCGGCTGGAAGCTCGACGATGCGTGCTCGCTGGTCGGCGAGAGCTGGACGCTGTCGCTGATCCTCAAATATGGCTGAACCGGCAAGGACTAAGCGCGCCGGAACGCTCAGGTCGCCACGGCGTTCTCATGGCGTCGAACCTTGGGACATCCGCCATGCCGATCATCGCCGCAACCGACGAAACGCCCGTGCCCGATCTGGATATCGCCGTCGACAAGGTCGCGTTCATCATCGTCAAGGCGCGCGAATTCGACGAGAAAGAAGCCGATAGCGATCCCGACGAAGGCTCCAACGCCGCCGACGACGGCGAAGCCGACGTGCTGGAAGACAAGCCCGAGGAAGAAGACGCCACGCAGTTCGAACTGACGAGCTTCATCCGCGGGCTGAACGACGACGAAAAGGCCGCCCTCGTCGCGCTCGCCTGGGTCGGCCGCGGCACCTATGGCCTCGACGAATGGGACCAGGCGCTGCAAACCGCGCGCGACGAACATAAGACGCGCACGGCGGAATATCTGCTCGGCTTGCCGATGCTCGGCGACTATCTCGAGGAAGGGTTGGACGCTTTCGGCGAAAGCATCTCCGACGAGAACGAGACGCTCTAGATCGAAATCTCACCGGTCATATAAAGCGCGCACGGGCCCGACAGGATCGTGCGCTTGCCGTCATCGGTGCAAATCAGGTCACCGCCGCGCGGACTCACCTGCCGCGCCTTCAAAGTCTTCTTGTGCAGTCGCGTCGCCCAGAACGGCGTCAGCGCGCAATGCGCGGAACCCGTCACCGGATCTTCCGGCACGCCTTTGTCGGGCGCGAAGAAGCGCGAGACGAAATCGTAGCCTTTATCGCCGGGCGCGGTCGCGATCAGGCCCCAGATCTCCAGCGGGCGCAGCAGTTCGCCGATGCTCCCGGCGCCCTTGATGGCGCGGATGTCGGCCGCGTTTTTCCATACCGCGACGAGGTAGCGGCCCATGAAGATTTCCGACGGCTCGGTGGTCCCGAGCGCCTTGCCGATCTCCCGGTCGAAATTCTCCACCGTCGCGAAGGGCGAGATCACGTCCGACGGAAGCGACATCACATGCCTGCCGTCCTTGCCGCGCGCGACGGTCAGCGTGCCGGAGCGGGTTTCGAACGCGACCGATTGCAATCCGGGATCGAGCTCCTGGAACACCAGCCAGGCGCTCGCCAGCGTCGCGTGGCCGCACAGATCGACTTCCGATTCCGGCGTGAACCAGCGCAGGTCGTATTTGCCGGGCGCGGTACGGACAAGATAGGCGGTCTCGGCGAGATTGTTCTCATTGGCGATCCTCTGCATCAGCCGCTCGTCGAGGAATTTGTCGAGCGGAACGATCGCCGCGGGATTGCCCTCGAGCGGGCGGTTCGCGAAAGCATCGATCTGCCAGAGCTTGAGCTTCATACGGGCCTCGGTTCAACGTGCGCGATTCATATCGCGATGAGAGGGCGCTCAAGAACATGCGTTGTTGCATGTCGGATCGCTGTGAGAGTCATAGCATCTTCTTCACCTCCCCTGTGGGGAGGTGCGCTACGCCGGCGCCGCCACCATCTGCCCGCGCTTGTCGCCCAGCGCCCGTTTCATCGCGGCTTGCAGCTTCTCGAAGGCGCGCACTTCGATCTGGCGGACGCGCTCGCGGCTGACGCCGTATTTCTGGG
>DATNNS010000305.1:0-2445 GCA_035601715.1 Rhizomicrobium sp. | reverse complement strand
CCCTCCGCGCTCGCCCATGCCGACGACCTGAAGACCATGCAGGCGGCGTTCGTCGAGGCGAGCTATTTCGGCCGCGCCGCCAGCGCCGAGGTGCGGCTCAAGCGCGCCGACGGCAGCTATGTGTGGACGGAGATGCGCTGCCGTCCGGCCGCGCCCGTCGACGGCCACGCCGCCGACATCGTCGCCGTCACCCGCGACATCTCCGAACGCAAGGCGCAGGAGCGCGCGCTGATTGAGGCCCGCGACCTGGCGGAAGAGGCGAGCCGCGCCAAATCGCATTTCCTCGCCAATATGAGCCATGAATTGCGCACGCCCCTCAACGCCATCATCGGCTTCTCCGAAGTGATGACGCATGAGATGTTCGGGCCCGTCGGCAGCCCGCGCTATCTGGAATACGCCAAGCTGATCAACGAAAGCGGCGGGCATCTGCTGGAGCTGATCAACGGCATCCTCGACATGTCCAAGATCGAGGCCGGCAAGTTCGAGCTCTCCGAGCAGATGTTCGACCTCAAGGAGGTCGCCGAGCAGGCGCTGCGCTTCGTCAAGCTGCAGGCCGACCGCAAGGGCGTCGCCCTCAAGATGGCCATCGCGCCCGAGGCGACGACGGTGTTCGCCGATGCGCGCGCCGTCAAGCAGATCGTGGTCAATCTCGTCACCAACGGCGTCAAGTTCACCCCGCGCGGCGGCGACGTGCGCGTCAGCGCCGCGCGCAACGCGGGCGGCATCGAGATCGTCGTCGCCGACAGCGGCGTCGGCATCGCGGCCAGGGATCTCGATCGTCTCGGCAAGCCGTTCGAGCAGGTCGACGGCGCACACGTTCGCGCCCAGGAAGGCACCGGCCTCGGGCTGGCGCTGGTCAAGGCCTTCGCGCAAATGCACGGCGGCGATGCGGTGCTGTCGTCGACGCTGGGCGAGGGCACGACGGTGCGCGTCCATCTTCCCTACGCCGCCGTCAACGGCAACGGCGAACGCGCCGTGGTCCCCGAAGAGCTGCGCGGGGCGGCTTAGGGCGCCGTTCCAACGCCGTGTTGGCTGTGCTAGTATCTGCTTCATGAAGCACGATCGCATCGAAATCGATCCCGAGATCATGGTCGGGAAGCCCGTCGTCAAAGGCACGCGCCTCACGGTCGAACTCATCCTGCGCAAGCTGGGTGCGGGCATGACCGATGCGCAAATCATCGAAGACCATCCGCGATTGACGCGCGAGGATATCCGCGCGGCGCAGGCGTTCGCCGCCGATTATCTCCACAACGAAGAAGTGATTTACGGCTGACCGGTACGATGCGCTGGCTCGCCGACGAATGTGTTTCCGCGAAGCTTTTCGCTTCGTTACGCGGCGCGGGGCACGACGTCGTGTACGCGATGGAAACCTATCATTCCAGCAAGGATCAAGACCTCTTGGCGATGGCGGCAGGCGAACGGCGGCTGCTGCTGACGGATGACAGGGATTTCGGCGAGTTGATATTCGGAGCGAGAGCCGCGGAATCAACCGGTGTCGTCTATATGCGAATACCGGATGAGCGGTTTCATCTCGCTTGGCCGCGCCTCGATGCCGCCATCACGCGCTTTGGCGATTCTTTGTTCGGCCGCTTCCTCGTTGTGGAGGAGGCGCGCTTTCGCATCCGCGTCCTTGGCGTCCGATGAGTCATTTCGGTTCTCACACCCGTTGTCCTCGTGGATGTGTTCCCCCCGCAACGGCGGGGGCAGGAAAACAAATGCATTGCTGCTAGTGTCCCATTCATGATCCCGCGTCTCAAAGCCGGCATCTATGTCCGCGCCATCATCCGCCGCGCCGAAGTGGCGGGGGCGCAGGCGTTTGTCGTGCGCAAGGGGTCGGAGGATGCGGGCGCGCTGTTCCTCAAGATCGCGCGGCTCGATGGGACATCGCTGGTGCTGTCGCCCGCGCGGCGCGGGCCGGACGGTGAGCTGGTCTGGGTCAGGCCGCTGGGCGACGCGGTGGACGACGCCAAGGCGGCGGCCTATTTCGAAAAGCAGACGAAGTTCGATCCCGATCTGTGGATCGTGGAAATCGAGGACCGCCAGGGCCGCAGCTTCGTCGACGAGCCGATCGTTTGAGCTACGGGCTGTCGACGTCCACGCTGAACGTTCCCGCGAAGACATTGCCGGCGCCGTCGGGCTGGCACAGATAGATCTTCGCGGGCAGCTTGCCGGCGGCGCGGGTGCCGAATTCCAGGCGGATGGCGGCGACGCCGGACAGGCTGTCGACATCGACCTGGCCCGCGCTGTATTCGATGCCGAAGTCGGGAATCTGCGGCTGGCCGGTGCCGGCCTCGGGCTGCTGCGTCGCATCCAGGCTCGCCACGCGGCGGAAGATCTTGCCGTCGAGCGCCACGCCTTGCGGCACCGAAGCGGTGACGACGATCACCATCGTGGCGCCGGCCGCATCGGGCGCTTCCAGCGTCAGCAGATAGTTGTCGTAAGACG
>DATNNS010000304.1:0-2142 GCA_035601715.1 Rhizomicrobium sp. | reverse complement strand
GACCGCTTCCTGCGTAATTGGGAATTCTACCTCGGCATCTGCGCCGCCGCCTTCGCCGTCCGCCGCACCGACGTCGTGCAGCTCGAGCTCGCGCATGCGTAAGCGCGGGTTCAGCGCGAGATCGATTCCGCCGGCGGATCGGGCTTGCGGAAGTTGCGCACGCCTTTCAGGAAAAGCCGCAGCGCCTGATAATGGATCAGGCCGATCACCTTGAACGGATAGAGCGGATTGGTCAGCAACGCGCGCAGCAAACGCCAAGACGTCAGCGGCGCCACCGGACCGCCGACCGAGGTCGTCAGCATAAGACCGTCGTCGTCGGAATGCGTGATCGCGACGGCGACACTGTCGCGCGCCGCCGAGAAGCGGAATGCGTATTCGCCGCGCACCTCCAGGAATGGGGAGACATGGAACACCTTGCGCGCATGCAGCACATCGTCCGGCGCGATGGCCCGCCGGTCCTCGTGGAAGCAGAGATAGCTGTGCCGTTCGCCGAACGTGTTGCTCACCTCCGCCAGCACGGCGCGCAGCCCGTTGCCGCGGTCGAAGCACAGCCAGAAGTTCACCGGGTTGAATGCATAGCCGAACATCCGCGGCATCGTCATCAGCCGCACGGCGCCGCCGGCTTCTTCGATGTTCCATTGGCGCAACACGTCGCGGATCCAGTCCGCGGGCCGGGTCTTGCCGTCGCCATAGTCGCGCGAGCGCAGACTGAAGAGGTTGAACCGGTCCAGCGCAAAGAGGCCGCGGCGAAACGGCTGCGACAGCGCCTCCGCGTCGATCAGCAGATAAAGCGCGCGGTAGCGGAAGCTGTTCTTCCTGGGCCGCAGCCGGGCGTGAAAGATGCGCGCGTCGACGAGTTCGAGCATCGCGCCTCAGGCCACCATCGCGGCGGCTTGCGGCTCTCGGACGGCTTGCACGGTTTGAGCCGCCGTCGCCGTGCCACCAACCCACGGCGCCGGCGCGCCAAGCGCATCTGCGACGTTCATCGCGCTGACCAGGCCGTCCTCGTGGAAGCCATGTCCCAGATGAGCGCCGCAGAACCATGTGTTGGCCCGGCCTTGTATGGTCTTGATCTCGTCCTGTGCGCGTTGCGCCGCGAAATCGAACACGGGATGTTCGAACACATGCCGGTCGAACACCAGCGTCTCGTCGATCGGAGACGAGGGATTGAGCGTCACGAAGAGTGGGCAGCTCTCGTCGATGCCTTGCAGGCTGTTCATCCAATAGGTGACCGAGATCGCGGGCTCCGTGCCGCGCCCGTCGGCGTGGTACACCCAGCTCGCCCAGCAGCGCTTGTTGGCGGGCATGACGCTCGCGTCGCGATGCAGGACCGCGACATTGCGCTGATAACCGAACGCGCCGAGCGCGTGGCGCTCATCCGCGCTCGGATCGGCGAGCATGGCCAACGCGTCGTCCGCGTGGCAGGCGAACACGGCCTGATCGAATTTCTCCTCGCGTCCGCCAGCATCGCGGACCTGGACGGCGCCGTGCCGGCGCGAGACCTGGACGGCGCCGCAGTCCGTGCGGATGCGGTCCGCGAACGGCGCGGTGATCTTGTCGACATAGCGTTGCGCGCCGCCGTCCACCGTCTTCCATTGCGGCTGGCCGGAGAGCGAAAGAAGGCTGTGGTTGGCGAAGAACCGCACGAAGGTGCGGGCCGGAAACTCCAGCATCTGCAAAGGCGGGCAGCTCCAGATCGCGCCCGCCATCGGCAGGATGTAGTTGCGGCGGAACCAATCGCCCATGCGCATGCGGTCCAGCAGCGCGCCGAGCGTGATGCCAGGCGCGCGTTCCGCTTCCGCCTCCACGCCGGCGTTGAACCGCATGACATCGTAGATGAGCTTGAGGAATTTCGGCCGCAGCAGGTTGCGCCGCTGGCCGAACACCGCATTCAGGCTCTTCGCGCCCCATTCGAGACGCCCGCCGTCTACGCTGAGGCCGAAGGTCATCTCACTGTCCTTCGTCGCGATACCCAGGCGACCGAACAAGGCCGTCAGATTGGGATAGTTTCGCTCGTTGAACACGATGAATCCGGTATCGACCGCGATATCGCGCTCGCCGTAACGCACCTGCAGCGTCCGGCTGTGACCGCCCACGCGCGCGGCCTTCTCATACACCGTGATGTCGTGCCGCCCGTGCAGC
>DATNNS010000303.1:0-2215 GCA_035601715.1 Rhizomicrobium sp. | reverse complement strand
AAATTCACGGCATTGCTGGTGCCGACGATGACGAAGTAGCAGAGCGCGACGAACGCGGCGGTGGACATGGGTACGGCCACGGTCTTGAAGAACGGGACGTACAGCGAGGTCTCGGCCGGGCTCTGGCGCAGGTGATGCAGTGTCATGATCGTCGCTATGCCGACTATCGATTGAGCCAGGTACTTGTAGCGCGCCGCCAAGCCCTTGGAGTTTCCCACCACCAATTTCAAGTAATCGTCGTAGAAGCCGATCAGGCCGAAGCCCAATGTGGACCCCAGCAGTATCCACACGAAGCGGCTGGACACGTCCGCCCACAGCACGGTGCCCAGGCCCATGGCCACCAGGACCAGCACTCCGCCCATGGTGGGCGTGCCGGACTTTTGCAGATGCGATTGCGGCCCATCGCTGCGCACGCGCTGCCTGATCTGGTAGCGGGTCAGCAGCGCGATCATGGTCGGACCGATGAACAGCGCCATGGCGAGCGCGGTGACCGCCGCGAGAATGGCGCGCAGAGTCAGGTATTGAAAGACATGAAAGCCGGAGTAGAACCGCGCGAGATATTCGGTGAGTGCCAGCAGCATGGGTCAGCCCGCCCTCATCATGGGACCCGCGCCCGCACCGCCGCCGGCGGTGAGCGCCTGCACGACCCGCTCCAGGCGATTGATGCGCGAACCCTTGATCAGCACCGTCACGCCCGGGGCGAGTTCCGCCTGCAATCGGCGCGTCAGCGAATCGGCGTCCGCGAACCACTCGGCGCCGGAACCGAAGGTCTCGACGGCCCGCGAGCTCTGCGGCCCCACGGCGAACAAGCGCTTGATCCCGCAATCGCGCGCGTACGCTCCCATGTGGGCGTGACTGTCCTCGGCGAACTCGCCGAGTTCCGCCATGTCGCCGAGCACCAGCCAGGCCGTGCCCGGCAGCGAGCGCATGACCTCGAGGCCGGCGCGCACCGAGCTGGGATTGGCATTGTAGGAATCGTCGATGATCCAGCTGTCGCGCGCTCCGGGCTTGAGCTGCAGGCGGCCCGCGACCGCACGAAAATCCGCGAGGCCGAGCGCGATTTCATCGAGGGATGCGCCCGCGGCGGCGCCCGCGGCGGCCGCGGCGAGCGCGTTGCCGATATTGTGCGCACCGCCCGCCTTGAGCGTGATCGGGCACTGCCCGAGCGGGCACTCGAGGAGGAAGCGCGTGACGAACTCGCCGCGCTCGATGGCGAGCGTCGAGCTCTTCGCGGTGAAATCCGCCTCCGCGTGCACCCCGAACGTGACGATGCGGCGCGCCGCCGCGACGCCGCGCCAGTAGGCGGCGTAGGCATCGTCGGCATTGATGATGGCCGTCGCGCCGGCGTCGAGGCAGGACACCATCTCGCCCTCGCCTTGCGCGACGCCGTCGAGGTTGCCGAAGCCTTCGAGATGCTCGGCGCCGGCGTTGGTGATCAGGCCCACCGTCGGGCGCGCCAGCCGCACCAGTTCCGCCACATCGCCGATGCGGTTCGCGCCCATCTCGATCACCGCGCTGCGGTGCGAGGGCTCGAGGCGCATCAGCGTCACCGGCACGCCGATGTGATTGTTCAAGTTGCCGTGAGTCGCCATGCACGGTCCCATGCGCGAGAGAATCGCGGCGATCATCTCCTTGGTGGTGGTCTTCCCGTTGCTGCCGCCCACGGCCACGATAGGCATGTTGAATTCGCCGCGCCATGCCTGGCCGAGCTGCTGCAGCGCGCGCAGCGCGTCTTGAACCACGACCTGCGGCAGTGCATGCGGCACGGGCTGCTCGACCACGGCCTGCTCGACAATGGCGCCGATGGCGCCGCGCTCCGCCGCCGCCGCGACGAACTCGCGGCCGTCGAAATTCGGCCCGCGCAGCGCGACGAACAGCGACCCAGGCGCGAGAGTGCGGCTGTCGGTGGCCACCGCGCCGTAGGGACGATCCTCGCCGGCCAATCGGCCGCCGAGCGCCGCTGCGGCGTCGCTCAATGTTCGCTTCATTCGCGTACCTCCCTGCTCATGCGGCCACCCCGAGATAGCGCTGCGCCTCGCGCCGATCGCTGAAGCTGCGCCGCGTCTCGCCGCAGATCTGGTAATCCTCGTGGCCCTTGCCCGCGATCAACACCATATCGAGGGCCACGGCTTCGTTGAGCGCCGCGCCGATGGCCTCGCCGCGGTCGTGGATGACGCGCACGCCGCGCGACTTGATGCCCTCGACGATGGCGCGG
>DATNNS010000302.1:0-13659 GCA_035601715.1 Rhizomicrobium sp. | reverse complement strand
AAACATCGCATTCATCGGCGTCGGCAATATGGGTGGGCCGATGGCGCGCAATCTGCTCAAGGCGGGGCATGGCGTCAGCGCGTTCGATCTGAGCGCTGCCGTGTTGGAACCTGTGTTGAAGGCCGGCGCCGCGAAAGCCGCTTCGGCGAACGATGCGGTCAAGGACGCCGATGTCGTCGTCACCATGCTGCCCGCCGGGCATCATGTGCGAAGCGTCTATCTCGACAACGGAATCTTGAGCGCGGCTAAGAAGGGCGCGCTGCTGATCGACTCTTCGACCATCGACATCGATTCCGCCCGCGCGGTTCACGCGGCGGCGGAGAAAGCCGGGTTCGATTTCCTCGATGCGCCGGTCTCCGGTGGTGTCGGCGGCGCGGAAGGCGGGACGCTCACCTTCATGTGCGGCGGCAGCGGCAAGGCGTTCGAGCGCGCCAAGCCGTTCCTCGACAAGATGGGCAAGAAGGTCGTGCTGGCGGGCGGCGCGGGGGCGGGGCAGGCGGCGAAGATCTGCAACAATATGTTGCTCGCGATCTCGATGATCGGCACCTGCGAGGCCTTCGTGCTGGGCGAGAAGCTCGGCCTCGATCCGCAGAAACTGTTCGACATCGCCTCGACCTCGTCGGGTCAATGCTGGTCGCTGACCACCTATTGTCCCGTTCCGGGACCGGTGCCGACGTCGCCGGCCAATCGCGACTATGCCGGCGGTTTCGCGACCGCGTTGATGCTGAAGGATCTCAAGCTCGCGCAGGCGGCAGCCCAATCGGCCGGCGCGCCGACGCCGCTCGGCGCCGAAGCGGCGCAGCTTTACGCTTTGTTTGCCGCGAAAGGACATGGCGGGCTCGATTTCTCCGGCATCGTGCGGATGCTGCGCGGCGAGCTTTAGGAATTTACGGGCTCTTAACGTCCCGCGCCTAATGTTTGATTCAATAAAACAGGTGGGCGCCTGGAAAACCGGGCGGGATGACGATGACGGCATTGGCCAAACCGCAGGCGGCGGCGGCGCTCGAAGGCGCGCAACCGCTACGCAAGTTCTATCTGGAGACGCTCAACCTGATTGAGCGCCTGCACCGGCAATTGCTCGATGTGATCAAGGACGAACTGGATCGCCGCGACGAGCGCGAGATCAACAGCGTCCAGGCGCTGCTGCTGTTCAACGTCGGCGACCAGGAACTGACGGCCGGCGAGTTGCGCACGCGCGGGCATTATCTCGGCTCGAACGTGTCGTACAATCTGAAGAAGCTGGTCGACAGCGGCTACATCCATCACGAACGTTCCGAGGCCGATCGCCGCTCGGTGCTGGTGCGCCTTACGCCGAAAGGCGAAGAGGTGCGCAACATGCTGCGCGAGCTGTTCGACCGGCATCTGGGCTCGCTGGAAGCGGTCGGCAATGTGGCGGGCCACGATCTCGACGGCATGAACGCGCTGCTGCGCCGCATGGAACGGTTCTGGATCGACCAGGTTCGCTTCCGCCTCTGAACGGCCCGCGACTCATGCCATGGTCACGGCATGAAGCGGCTTCAAAACCATTGGCGTCATCATTGGCGGTTCTATGGCCCGGCTCTGCTGGGCGCTGTCGTTTATGTCGTGCTGGCGGGGCAGGGATTTCCGCTACGCGTCTTGGCGGCGGGCGACGGTTCCTTCGCGCTCTATCTGTTGCTGATGGCCATCGTCGCCGCGCAAACGACGGCGAAGGACCTCAAGCAGCGCGCGGCCCTGGAAGATGAAGGCATGGTCATCGTGCTGCTGGTGGCGCTCGCGATCATCGTGCTGTCGTCCATCGCCATTTTCACGGTGCTGCGGCAGAAGCACTCGCCGATAGCGCTGACGCTGGCGCTGGCCGGCGTGCCGCTCGGCTGGTTCACGCTGCACACGCTGGTCGCGTTCCACTACGCCTATATCTTTTACGGGAAGAAAGGCGCGCAGAAGGAAGGCGGGCTGGATTTTCCGCAGACTGAGGAGCCGGGCGTGTGGGAGTTCCTCTATTACTCTTTCACCATCGGCACGACGGCGCAGACTTCCGATACCAACGTGACGTCGACGCGGGTGCGCCGCGCCACGCTGATGCATTCGGTGCTGTCGTTCTTCTATAACACAGCCATCATCGCGATGGCGATCAACGCAGTGGTGTCGATCGCGTCCTAGGCGGCAGCGGAATGAAGGAACTGGTGCGGCGAATGTAGTCGTCGTAGTCCGGCCGCCGCTTTGCGATGTGTCGCTCCAGCAGCGCCACGCCCGATATCCGAAGAAGAAAGTATGTCATCACGATCGGCGCGAAGATCGTCCACCACGCACCGGCCGACAGCGCGATCAGATAGAAGCCCCACCACATGGTGGCATTGCCGAAATAATTGGGATGGCGCGACCACGCCCAAATGCCGGTGTCGAGCACTTTGCCGGCGTTGGCCGGATCGTTCGCGAAATGCGCGAGCTGGCGGTCCGCGATCGCCTCGATCAGGATTCCGGCCAGCGCCACAAGGCCGCCCAGCACATCGAGTGGCCCCAACGGAACATCGCCACGCGCGATCGCCGCCTGCAGCGGCCAGGAGACGACCCAGAGGATGCCGGCCTGCAGCCAGCACACCTTGAACAGGCTTTTCCACCAGAAGCCGCCGCTTCGGCGCATGGCGGTATAGCGCCGGTCTTCGTGTTCGAAATTGCGCCAGCGGTGCAACAGATGGGCGCCCAGCCGCTCGGCCCACAGGGCGGTGAGAACCAAGATCATGATCGTGCGTGGTGCCAACGGCGGCGCCTCGAGCGCGGAAACGGCGGCCACGATGAAGAAGCCGGGCGCCCAGAAGATGTCGATGATGCCGGCATCCTTGAGCGCCAGGCTTAACAGCCACAGCAGCGTGGTGCAGCCGAGGATGACGAGAAGCGCCAGGAGCGGGAGGGTCATGTGACAATTTCGCTTGGGGTTTCGGGGGGTGGCTGGGTTATTCTGGGATCGTCGCTATAGTGGGCGCAACGGCACGGACTTGCGAAGAATGGCTTTTCCTTATCTTACACGGTTTCGCGACGCGCTGGCGGGTTTGCGGCGGGAAGGCCGCTATCGGATCTTCACCGATATCGTGCGCCGCCGCAGCGCCTTGCCGCGCGCCGATTTCTATACGGATGGCGACAAGCGCCCGATCACCGTGTGGTGCAGCAACGACTATCTGGGCATGAGCCAGCATCCCAAGGTGATCGCGGCCATGCACGAGGCGCTCGACGCGGCCGGCGCCGGCTCGGGCGGCACGCGCAACATTTCGGGCACGACGCACTACCATGTGGAACTGGAAGCCGAACTCGCGGACTTGCACGGCAAGGAAGCGGCTCTTCTGTTCACCTCCGGCTTCATTTCCAACGATACGACGCTGGCAACGCTGGCGAAACTGTTGCCCGGACTGATCGTATTTTCGGATTCGCTCAACCATGCCTCCATGATCGAGGGCATCCGGCGGGGCGGCGCGGAGAAACGCCTGTTCAAGCACAACGATCTGGCGGACCTTGAGGCTCAGCTGCGCAGCGCCGATCCGGCCGCGCCCAAGCTCATCGCCTTTGAGTCCGTTTATTCCATGGACGGCGATTTTGGACCGATCGCAGCGTTCTGCGATCTGGCCGAGAAATACGGCGCGCTGACCTATCTCGATGAAGTGCATGGCGTTGGCCTTTACGGGCCGCGCGGTGCCGGCGTCGCCGCCCGAGACGATGCGATGCACCGCGTCGACATCATCGAAGGCACGTTAGCCAAGGCGTTCGGCGTCATGGGAGGCTACATCGCGGCGAGCCGCGAACTCGTCGATTGCATACGGTCTTTCGCGCCGGGCTTCATCTTCACGACCTCCCTGCCGCCCAGCATCGCGGCCGGCGTGCTGGCGAGCGTGCGCCATCTCAAGCAGAGCGACGCCGAGCGCGATGCGCTGCATGAACGGGCGACGCGGTTGAAGCGTCTTTTCGCGGAAGCAGGCCTGCCGGTGATGGCGTCTCCGAGCCATGTGGTGCCGGTCTTCGTCGGCGACGCGGCGCTCTGCAAATCGGTCTCGGACGCGCTGCTGCACGATCATGCCATCTATGTGCAGCCGATCAACTATCCCACGGTGCCGCGCGGACAGGAGCGCCTGCGCTTCACGCCGTCGCCGCTGCATACCGACGAGATGATGGACGCGCTGGTGCGCGCCCTGGATCAGGTGTGGACCGCGCACCGCCTCAAACGGGCGGCATAGTTCTTGACCGCGAGCGGCAAGGAAATCCTTGTTGAATTCACGGTGCGGGGAAATTTCGTCAAGGTGACGGCCATCGACCCTGCCACCGGCATGGAAGCAAGCATCGTCGGCCCCGCTTCGGCGCCGCAAGCGACGCTCAAAGCCGGCGTGCTGCAAAAGCTCAACTATGTGCTGAAAAAGCAAAACGGCGGGACGTAAGTCCCGCCGTGCAATTCACATCGCCGGCGATCGTTCAACCGCGGCGGCGTCCCTTGGATGCGGGCGCGCTGCGGCCAAGGCCGATTTTCTTGGCGAATTCGGAGCGCTGGGCGGCGTAATTCGGCGCCACCATGGGATAATCGGCGGGCAGACCCCATTTGGAGCGGTATTCCTCCGGCGAGAGGCCATAGCGCGAGCGCAGGTAACGCTTGAGCATCTTGAGCTTTTTGCCGTCTTCCAGGCAGATGACGTATTCCGCGGTGATCGATTTCTTGACGGGAACCGCCGGCTTCTGCGTGGTCGGGACATCGGAC
This sequence comes from Rhizomicrobium sp., assembly GCA_035601715.1. Classification (GTDB taxonomy): domain Bacteria; phylum Pseudomonadota; class Alphaproteobacteria; order Micropepsales; family Micropepsaceae; genus Rhizomicrobium. Next base: position 8,945 of record DATNNS010000302.1, on the reverse strand, counting down.
GGCGAACCGGAGGAAAGGCCGCCCAGCGTCGCGTGGACGCTCTTGATCATGCCGGGGATTTCGGAAATTGCGATGGGATTGTTGCTGACATAAGCCGCGACGATATCGCTGGCCAGTTTGAGTAGGTCGTCGGCTTTCGCCGCCTGCATATCACTCATTTTCAAACGTACCTCGGACAGTACTGGATCGGGTTTCGTATAAGGGACTGTATTGCCGAGTTCAGAATTAAAAAGCAAGCAGTATCCCCGATGTATCAAAAGACATTGAAAAGACTGGCTCAATTGCATGTCGCGGACGAATCGGTAGCGACAAGTCACGTGTTCTCAAATGATTTGCGTTGAAGTAATATCTACAATCCTAGCCAGCGGTTATATTTGCCAATAAAACACGCGTATAAGTTGCTTTTACTGAGTTCTATTCTATACTTCAGGTTTGTATATGGAAGAATTGCTATGCTGATTTTTGCATAAGCAGTTGTTCTTCCTCGCCACCTGCCGGAAACCGCTCGCTGCGATTGCCGGAGCGATTGAAAATCGCGATCTGGCGCAAGACTTGGTAAAGCGATAGGGGTAAGGCGCGATTAGGTGTGGTGGCCCGCTACAGGCAGGCCGAGCGGCGAATTCGAGCGAAAGAGGCGTGAGATGGCGGCGATGGCGAGCGCGGCGGAGCCGCGAAGCGCAGATTTCTTTTCCCGCGGATTGGCGCAGTCCGATCCTGAAGTCGCGCGCGCAATCGGCGATGAACTGAAACGCCAGCAGGACAAGATCGAACTCATCGCCTCCGAGAACATCGTCAGCCGCGCGGTGCTCGAAGCGCAAGGATCGGTCCTGACAAACAAATATGCGGAAGGCTATCCGGGCCGCCGCTACTATGGCGGCTGCGAATATGTCGACGTCGCCGAGGAACTCGCGATCGACCGCGCCAAGCGGCTTTTCAACTGCGAATTCGCCAATGTGCAGCCCCATTCCGGCGCACAGGCCAACCAGGCCGTGTTCTTCGCGCTGATGCAGCCCGGCGACACCTTCATGGGCCTCGATCTGGCGGCCGGCGGCCATCTGACGCACGGCTCGCCAGTCAACCAGTCCGGCAAATGGTTCAAGCCGGTGTCCTACGGCGTGCGCCGCCAGGACCAGCGCATCGACATGGACGAGGTCGAAGCGACGGCGAAGGCGCACAAACCGAAACTCATTATCGCCGGCGGCTCGGCCTATTCGCGTTTCATCGATTTCAAGCGCTTCCGGGAGATCGCCGATTCCGTCGGCGCGATCTTCATGGTGGACATGGCGCATTTTGCCGGCCTCGTCGCCGGCGGCGTGCATCCCAACCCGCTCGAGCACGCCCATGTCGTCACCACGACCACGCACAAGACGCTGCGCGGCCCGCGCGGCGGCATGATCCTCTCCAAGGACCTGGATCTCGGGAAGAAGATCAACATGGCCGTATTTCCTGGATTGCAGGGCGGCCCGCTGATGCATGTGATCGCAGCCAAGGCGGTGGCGTTCGGCGAGGCGCTGAAGCCGGACTTCAAGATCTACGCCCGCAACGTTGTGGAGAACGCCAAGGTGCTGGCCGAGTCGCTGCATGCGCAGGGGCTGGATATTGTTTCCGGCGGCACCGACACGCATGTGATGCTGGTTGACCTGCGGCCCAAGAAAGCGACAGGACGAGCGGCGGAGAAGGCGCTCGACCGCGCTTCGATCACCACCAACAAGAACGCGATTCCGTTCGATACCGAAAAGCCGGCGATCACGTCGGGAATACGCCTTGGCTCCCCCGCCGGCACGACGCGCGGATTCGGCCCCGCCGAGTTCAAGGAAATCGGCAAACTCATCGTCGAAGTCGTGGATGCCGTTGCGGAAAAAGGCGAAGAGGGAGACGCTGCCGTCGAGGCGAGCGTTGCCGGCCGCGTCGGCGAATTGTGCCGCCGGTTTCCGATCTACAATTGAGGATATTTCATGCGTTGTCCGTTTTGCAGTCACGACGATACGCAGGTCAAAGATAGCCGCCCGAGCGAGGACAATTCCGCCATCCGCCGGCGCCGCCACTGCCCGGCCTGCGGCGGCCGTTTCACCACGTTCGAGCGCGTGCAGCTGCGCGAGCTGGTGGTGACCAAGAAGAACGGCCGGCGCGAACCCTTCGAGCGCGACAAGCTTGAGCGCTCGCTGAGCCACGCGCTGCGCAAGCGCCCGGTCGAGGCCGAGCGGGTGGACCGCATGGTCACGGGAATCGTACGCCGCCTGGAGAGCCTCGGCGAGAACGAAATCCCGTCGACAATGATCGGCGAGCTGGTGATGCAGGCGCTGGCGAGCCTGGACAAGGTCGCCTATGTCCGCTTCGCCTCCGTCTACAAGAATTTCCGCGAGACCAAGGATTTCGAAGCGTTGATCGGCGAGATGGAAGGTGGGGAGAAGGACTGATAGTTCATGCGAACGCGCACCATTGCCGTCGCCTGGATAGCATTGGTAGCGGTATTCGCGATTGGGTTATCGTTCCTCAACGTGCCGCGCCTTTATCGCTTGGTTGCGCATGGCGGCCAGACCATCGGGCGCGTCACGCAGAAGATTTGCGAAAACCACAACGGCGTAGACTATGAATACGTCGTGCAAGGCAAGCTTTACCGCGATGGCGACATCATGGTCGTGGATTGCCGCGACTTGCATGTTGGTCAGCACGTTTCGGTCTTTTTTGATCGGATGGATCCCAAAAACAGCTCGCTAGGAAACCCTGTTGCCGAGCTGGAGAACGAGGCGATTTCTATTCTGATGGTATGTCTGGTCTTTCCGCCTCTGATCATCTTTGGCGTGATCCGATTTTTTCGGAAAGGTGGAAGAACACGGAAGCATGAATGATCGCGATCACATGCACCACGCCTTAACGCTCGCCGCGCGAGTGCTGGGTCGGACCGCACCCAACCCTGCCGTTGGCTGCGTGATCGTTTCGGCGGATGGTCACATCGTCGGTCGCGGTTGGACGCGGGATGGCGGGCGGCCGCATGCGGAGGTCGTTGCGCTTGCGCAGGCTGGTCCCGCGGCGAAGGGCGCGACTGCCTATGTCACGCTCGAGCCTTGCGCGCATCTTGGACAGACGCCGCCTTGCGCCGAGGCGCTTGTGAAAGCCGGTGTCGCGCGCGTCGTTGCGGCGGCCGAAGATCCCGATTCGCGGGTGAAGGGCAAAGGCTTCGCGATGTTGCGCGATGCGGGCGTCGAGGTGGTGGTCGGTGTTTCGGAAAAGGAAGCGGCGGCGTTGAATGCTGGTTTCTTTCTTCGCGTCACCAAAAATCGTCCACTTGTCACGCTCAAGATCGCACAAAGCGCGGACGGCAAGACGGTGCGCGCCGGCGACGACAAATGGATCACAGGGGAGGACGCGCGCCGCTTCGGACATCTGCTGCGTGCGAAGCATGACGCGATCCTGATCGGGATCAGGACGGCGCTGGCCGACGACCCGGAACTCACCTGCCGTCTGCCCGGTCTGGAGAGATATTCGCCGTTACGCATCGTGCTCGACACGCATCTGCGGCTGCCGGAAACCGGCAAGCTCGCGCGTACGGCGCGGCAGCAGCCAACGATCTTGTTCACCACGTCCGACGGCGGCGATGGGTTGCGCAACAGCGGAGTGGAAGTCCTCAAGGTCATACCCGATGCGCAAGGCAGGCCGGACGTCGGCGCGGTGCTGAGCGAATTGGCCCGGCGCGGCGTCACGCGCCTGCTCGTCGAAGGTGGCGCGACAATCGTTTCGGCATTTCGCGATTTCGCCGATCGGCTGGAAATCTTCACGGCGCCATTGACGCTGGGGAATGCGGGCCGCGGCGCGCTGACGCTTGAAACCACAGATTTCTTGCGGGTTAGCCACCGCACGCTGGGGCCGGACGTGCTGGAAAGCTTCGCCCGCAGGGCGTAAAGGAAGTCCATGTTCACCGGAATCGTCACCGATGTCGGAGAGGTGCGCCACGTCGAAAAGCGTGGCGACACCCATGTCGTGATCAAGACGCATTACGACGTCAGTACCGTCGAGATCGGCGCGTCCATCGCTTGCTCGGGCGTCTGCATGACTGTGGTCGACCGCGGGACCGCGAAGGACCGTTGGTTCGCGGTGACGGCCTCGGGCGAGACGCTGTCCAAGACGACGCTGGGCGACTGGAAGGTCGCCGATCCTGTCAATCTCGAGCGGCCGATGCGTGTGGGCGACGAACTGGGTGGCCACATCGTCACCGGTCATATCGACGGCGTGGCCGAGGTGACAGGCATCGTTCCTGAAGGCGAGTCGGTCCGGATGAATTTCAAGGCGCCGGTGGCGCTGGCGCGCTTCATCGCGCAAAAGGGCTCGGTGGCGCTGGACGGCATTTCGTTGACCGTCAACGACGTGGACGGCACGCGCTTTGGCGTGAACATTATCCCCCACACCCAGAAAGTGACGACATTCGGCAAGCTCAAGGTGGGAAGCCGCGTCAACCTCGAAGTCGATCTGATGGCGCGCTATGTGGCAAGGCTTGTGAAGCCATGAACATCTCGGTCTATCACGACTACATCTCGCGCATCGAAGATGTCATCGAGGATGCGCGAAACGGACGCATGTTCATTCTGTGCGACGCCGAGGATCGCGAGAATGAGGGCGATCTGGTGATCCCGGCCCAGATGTGCACGCCGCATGCCGTGAACTTCATGGCGAAGTTCGGCCGCGGACTGATCTGTCTGGCGCTGACGCAGGACCGCGCCAACGCGCTCAACATCCCGATGATGACCCAGGTCAACGGCACCCCTAACCAGACGGCGTTCACCGTTTCCATCGAGGCCAAGGAGGGAATCTCGACGGGTATCTCCGCGCATGATCGGGCGCACACGATTTCGGTCGCGATCAATCCGACAATGGGACCGAACGATATCGTTTCGCCCGGCCACGTTTTCCCGCTGGTGGCGCGTCATGGCGGTGCCTTGGTGCGGGCAGGCCATACCGAGGCTGCGGTCGATATCGCGCGGCTGGCGGGACTTTATCCCGCCGGTGTGATCTGCGAGATCATGAACGACGACGGCACCATGGCGCGTTTGCCCGATCTCGTGAAATTCGCGCAGTTCCACGGCCTCAAGATCGGCACCATCGCCGACCTGATCGCGCATCGCCGCCGCAACGATCACTTCGTGCAGCGCTCGGTCGAGACGCCGTTCCGAAGTCACAATGGCGGCGACTGGAAGATGTCGGTCTACGTCAACACGCTGGAATATGCCGAGCACATCGCGCTGGTGAAAGGCGACATCACGACGCCGGAACCGGTGCTGGTGCGGATGCATGCCATCAACGTGTTCAGCGATATTCTCGATTGGGCGCAATATGAGCGCGACGTGCTCGGCGCGTCGATGCGCATCATCGCCGAGGCGGGCCGCGGCGTCGTCGTGCTGCTGCGCCAGACCAAGCCGACCTTCGTGACCGATGTGCTGCTGCGCCGGCCGGAAGACGACGTCGATCGCCGGCGCGTCAAGGAGTATGGCGTGGGCGCGCAGATCCTGCTCGATCTCGGCGTGAGAGACATGATCCTGCTGACTGACACGCCTGAGAAGAAGATCGTGGCGCTGGACGGCTACGGCCTCAACATCGTCGGAACGCATGCGATCCGCGGCAAAGCGAAGGATCAGTCCTGATGACTGCCAATGTGCTCATCATCGAGGCGCGTTTCTACGCTCATATCTCCGATCAGCTGCTCGACGGCGCCACGGCGGCGCTGGAAGCGGGCGGAGCGCATTTCGAACGCATCGCGGTTCCCGGCGCGCTGGAGATTCCACCCGCAATCCTGTTCGCCGCCAAGGCGGGCGAGGGCGCGGGCAAAAGCTTCGACGGTTACGTGGCGCTCGGCTGCGTCATTCGTGGCGACACCTATCACTTTGAGATCGTCGCCGGGGAGTCCGCGCGGGGCCTGATGGATCTGAGCCTTCATCACGGACTGTGCATCGGCAACGGCATTCTTACTGTCGAGAACGAAGCCCAGGCGCTGGCGCGTTCGGGACGCGACGGGCACGACAAGGGTGGCGATGCGGCGCGCGCCTGTCTGTCGCTGATCAATGTCAGGGCGCGGCTCGGAGCGCATTTGTGACCGTAGCGCAATCCCGGTCGTCCGATATCGATCCGCCGGCGCGCCGTGCCGCGCGGCTTGCCGCGGTGCAGGCACTTTATCAAATGGAGTTGACCAGCGTGGACGCCGACGTTGTCACGCGGGAATTCATTGAGCATCGCTTCGGTGCCGGCGCGGAAATCTCGCCGGCAGGTTCGCCGGATGAGGCGTTCTTTGCCGATTTGCTGCGCGGCGTGCCGCTTCACCAGGTGGAGATTGACCGCTCCATCGCTGCCTCGCTCTCCGCCGATTGGAAATTGAACCGTATCGACTCCATCCTGCGCGCGATCCTGCGCGCAGCTTGCTACGAGCTGATCGCGAGGCCCGACGTGCCGGCCCGTGTCGTGATCGACGAATATGTCGAGGTCGCTCTTGCGTTCTTCAACGGCGATGAGCCGTCCTTTGTCAACGCGATGCTCGATCGGCTCGCGCACAACAAGCGCGCGCCGGAGTTCGGCGAGACGCCGCCCGATGGCGAACTCCAGTTCTAAGCGCCGCGGCGAGTTCGCGCTGATCGGCGAGCTGTTCGCGCCGCTCGCCGGGCCGGGCGCCTATGGCCTGACGGACGACGCGGCAACCGTTGCGCTGGCGAAAGGCCACGAACTGGTTGTCACCACCGATGCCGTCGTTGAGGGCGTGCATTTTCTTTCGGACGATCCACCGGAAACGATCGGCCGGAAGGCTTTGCGCGTAAACCTCTCCGACCTCGCAGCGAAAGGCGCGGCGCCGCTCGGTTATCTGCTCGTGCTGTCCCTGCCCAAATATATCGGCTTCGACTGGCTTAAAAAGTTTGCAAAGGGTCTGGCGAAAGATCAGCGCGAATTCGGCATCGCGCTGCTCGGCGGCGACACGACGGCGACGCCGGGACCGCTTACCATTGCGATCACCGCGCTCGGCACCATTCCGAAAAGCCGAATGATTCGGCGCAAGGGCGCAAAGCCGGGCGATCTCGTTTTCGTCTCCGGAACGATCGGCGACGCCGGCGCGGCTCTCGCGCTTCTCAAGCGCAAGGCAAAAGAGCCTCGGTCCTTGATTGCGCGATATCGGATGCCTGTTCCAAGGTTGGCGCTCGGCCTCGCGCTGCGCGACGTGGCGAGCGCTGGTATCGATGTTTCCGACGGTCTTCTCGCCGATCTGGGGCATATCGCAGACGTGGCCGGCGTGCGCATCACGGTGGACGTTGGGCGCTTGCCGCTGTCGCGCGCCTTTCGCGCATGGGGCGGCAAGCCCACCGTCGCGGCGACGGCGGGTGACGACTATGAGATCGCGTTCACGGCGCCGGCGCGAAAGCTCGCGGCAGTGGCGCGCGCCGCAGTCTCCGCGGATACGCCGGTCGCGCTGATCGGGCGGGTCGTACGGGGCGAGGGTGTCGCCTTGCTGGACGCTTCCGGCCGGGAAATCGCGGTGAAGCGTCGCGGCTTCACTCATTTTTGAGACGCTAACGAACTCTTAGGGCGAGTTTGCGAGGCTTAAGCCATGCGCACGCTGTTCGCCGTCCTTCTCGCCGTCTTCGCCTCAAGCCAGGCTCTGGCCGGCGGAGCACCTAATCCGAAGGCTCCCGAGCCCGGAACCAGCGTCGAAATGCCCTATCTGATTGCCCCGATCGTCGTCGATCAGACGCTGGTCGGTTACGCCTATGTTTCCTGCAAGATCATCGCCTCGTCGACGCAGACAGCCATCGATATCCGGTTGGCGACGCCTTTTATCCAGGACGCGTTCGTTCGCGACGCGAATGCGGCCCCTTTCAGCCAGACGACGGCTCCGACAGCGGCCGCAACCGAGGCGCTAACGGCCCGCTTGCTGGCCGATGCCAAGCGAATCGTGGGTGCGAACAAGGCCGTCAATTTGACCCTGACTCAGGTTCAGATTTCCCTGTTCCGGCCCAGTTCTCAGAGTTAGGCCAGACCGTTTCCCGGCCCCGTTGCCTCTTTAGACCGCTTTTGGCATACCTCCGCCGCCCTTGAAGCGGTAGGTCCTGTCCGGCCGGCCATGGGGATCGGCAGTTGCCGTCCGGGGTATCCAAAGACACGAGGGATTTCACATGAGCATCGAACTTGAACTCGTACTGGCATGCGGCGTGCTCGCGCTGCTTTACGGCGCGTGGACCATCCGGTCGGTGCTGGGCCTGTCGGCCGGCAATGCTCGGATGCAGGAGATCGCGGCCGCGATCCAGGAAGGTGCGGGCGCCTACCTCAACCGCCAATACATGACAGTTGCCGTCGTTGGCATCGTCATCTTCGCGCTCGCTTATTGGGTTTTCGGCTGGGAGGTCGCCGTCGGTTATCTGATCGGCGCCACGTTCTCGGGCGCAGCTGGCTATATCGGCATGAATGTTTCGGTCCGCGCGAATGTGCGCACGGCAGAAGCCTCGCGCACGGGTTTGGCACAAGGGCTCTCGGTCGCATTCCGCTCCGGCGCGGTGACCGGCATGCTCGTCGTCGGTCTCGGTCTGATCGGTGTCGCCGGCTACTACGCATTCCTTCGCTACGGTCTCGGCCTCGATATCGCGGATGAGACGCAGGGCCGCGTCATCACCAACGCGCTTGTGGCGCTGGGCTTCGGCGCTTCGCTGATCTCGATCTTCGCCCGACTCGGCGGCGGCATCTTCACAAAGGGCGCCGATGTCGGCGGCGACATGGTCGGCAAGGTCGAAGCCGGAATTCCCGAAGACGACCCACGCAACCCCGCCACCATCGCCGACAATGTCGGCGACAATGTCGGCGACTGCGCCGGCATGGCGGCCGACCTGTTCGAAACCTACGCGGTGACGGCTGTCGCTACCATGGTTCTCGCCGCGATCTTCTTTGCCAAGTCGCCGCTGCTGAACAACATGATGACGCTGCCG
>DATNNS010000301.1:0-2091 GCA_035601715.1 Rhizomicrobium sp. | reverse complement strand
TTTCGATCTGGACGGGGCGATGCAGAAGTTGGTCGCCGCGCTCAACATCGCGGCACTGCCTGCTTAAATCTGGCGGCTTGGATCTGACGGCTTGGATCTGACGGCTTGTTACTGGCCGGGCGCCGGATCGGGCTGCGGCTGGTCGGTCTGCGGCTTGGAGATTTCGGTCGGGTGATCGACCGGATCGTTATGCAGGATCACGCGGTTGAACTGCTGCTCGTCTTCCTTGCGCTGCAGATAGGGAATTTCATATTTCTCGATCTTGCTGCGATAGGCCTCGAACGCCGTCTCGTCGGCGGGCAGGCGCTTGTCGCAGCGCTCGGGCGGCAGCTGCTGCTCTTCCTGGCACCACAGATCGAAATTCATCTCCTGCAGGTCGTAACGGGTGGATTGCGCGCCGGCGCGACCGGCAAGCAGGGCCAGGGCGGCAGCGGCGAGCAGAAGGGTTCGCGTCATCCCTTTCATAACGCCAGCTTACGCGCGAAGTTGCCTTGCCGAAAGCCTCAGGCCGCCGCAATCGTCGATTTAATGCCATCCTCGGCGATGCGCACATGCTGGGCGGCGGGCGCCGGGCGGCCCAGGATCATGTCGGCGGCTTTTTCCGCGATCATGATGGTGGGCGCGTTGGTGTTGCCGGAGACCAGCGACGGCATCACCGAGGCGTCGACGACGCGCAGGCCCTCCACTCCATAAACTTTTAACGACACATCGACGACGCTGTCGGCGTCCTTGCCCATCCTGGCGCTGCCGACGGGATGATAGATGGTCTCGGCGGTCTTGCGGATGAACGTGTCGATCTGGTCGTCTTTGGTCACATGCGCGCCCGGCATCAGCTCGGGTCCGCGATAGGGATCGAACGCTTCCTGCGCAAAGATTTCGCGCGCCAGCTTGACGCCTTCGCGAAGCGCGCGGCGATCTTCCTCGGCTTCGAGATAGTTCGGCTGGATCACCGGTGCGACCAGCGGGTCGGCCGACTTGATCGAGATATAGCCGCGGCTCTCGGGGCGCAGCTGGCAGACATGGGCCATGAAGCCGTGGCGGTCGGCTTTCTTGCGCGTGTGGTCGTACATCAAGGCCGCAATGAAATGGAATTGCAGGTCGGGCGTCTCCAGATCGGGACGGCTTTTGAGGAAGGCGCCGGATTCAAGTCCCTGCCCCGATGCGAGCCCGGTTCCGAACAGCATGTATTGCAGGCCGGTCTTCATCGCGGCGAGCGGATTGGCCTGACTGTAGAGCGTGATCGGCTGGCTCGACTCATACTGGATCGAGCAGTCCAGATGATCCTGCAGATTCTGTCCGACGCCCTTGAGATCGGCGGCCACGGGAATGTCGAACCGCTTGAGCGTTTCGGGATCGCCGATGCCCGATAACAGCAGCACCTGCGGCGTGTTCACGGCGCCGCCCGAGAGGATCACTTCGCGGATCGCGCGCGCCTGCACTGCTTGTTTGTCTTGGACATATTCGACGCCGACGGCGCGCGTGCCTTCGAACAGCACGCGGCTGACATGGGCGTTGGATTCGATGGTGAGGTTCTTGCGGTCCAGAATCGGGGTCAGATACGCCGCCGCCGCGCTCCAGCGCCGGCCGTTCCTGATGGTGAGCTGATAGGGCCCGAAGCCTTCCTGCTGCGCGCCGTTGAAATCCTGCGTCACGGGATGGCCGGCCTGCTTGCCCGCCTGCACGAAGGCGCGGAACAGCGGATTGGACGAGCGGCCGTTCGAGACATGCAGCGGTCCGTCGCCGCCGTGGAAGTCGTCGCCGCCGTTCTCGTTGACTTCGGCGCGCTTGAAATAGGGCAGCACGTCGCTGAACGACCAGCCTTCGAGCCCCATCTGCCGCCAGTGATCGTAATCGCGCGCGTGGCCGCGGATATAGATCATGCCGTTGATCGAGGACGAACCGCCAAGGCCGCGCCCGCGCGGCCACCACAGGCGCCGGTTCTCCAGATTGGGCTCCGGCTCGGTCCAGAAGCCCCAGTTGTAGTCGCCCTTCTGCGACAGCAGCGCCCCGGCCCCGGCCGGCATCCTGACCAGGAGCGAGTTGTCCTTGCCGCCGGCTTCGAGCAGCAGCACCTTCAGCGTGGGGTCGGCG
>DATNNS010000300.1:0-2182 GCA_035601715.1 Rhizomicrobium sp. | reverse complement strand
GACGGCGTTCTTTCTCTATGTCGCGGGCGTGATCTCCGAGCCCGCCAAGACGATCCTCTACGCCGGCCTCGAGCCGCGCGCCGCCGCCGCGGTCACCGCCAAGCTCGATGCGATGAACGTGCCCTACGACGCCAAGGGCGACGGCGGCACGATCCTGGTCCCGTCCGACCAGGTCACCAAGCTGCGCATGGAGCTGGCGAGCGAGAACCTGCCCGAGGCCGGCATCGGCTACGAAATCTTCGACAAGGCCGATGCGTTCGGCACCACCGCCTTCGTGCAGAACATCAATTCGCTGCGCGCGCTCGAAGGCGAGCTCGCCCGCTCGATCCAGACCATCCAGGGCATCGACTCCGCCCGCGTCCATCTCGTCATCCCCGAGCGCCAGATTTTCAGCCGCGAGGAGCAGGCGCCCAGCGCCTCGGTCGTGCTGCGCACCAACGGCTCGCTCGACCGCGGCCAGGTCGCCGCCATCCAGCATCTCGTCGCCGCCGCCGTCGCCAGCCTGCAGCCGGCCCATGTCGCCATCGTGGACGACAAGGGCAATTTGCTGGCCGGCGGCGAGGACAAGACCGGCACCGACGCCAATGCCGCCGACCAGGAAGACCAGACCAACGCCTATGAAGACCGCCTGCGCCAGCGCATCGAATCCATCGTGGCGAGCGTCGTCGGCCCGGGCCATGTCCGCGTCCAGGTCGCCGCCGACATGAAATACGACCACACCAGCGAAACCTCGGAGCTCTACGATCCCGACTCCAAGGTCGTGCGCTCGACCCAGACCACCGAGCAGAGCGCCAGCGACAAGGCCGCCGGCAGCGGCGCGGTGTCGGTCTCCACCGCCCTGCCCGCGGCCAGCCAGCCCAGCGGCGGCGGCGATGACACCAAATCGGATTCAACCCGCACCGAGGAAACGACCAATTACGAAATCTCCAAGACGGTGAAGACCAGCACGGTCGACGGCGGCGAAGTGAAGAAGCTGTCCGTCGCCGTCGTGGTCGACGGTGCCAACGCCGACAGCGCTGCCGCCTACAAGCCGCGCACGCCGCAGGAAATGGCGCAGATCGACGCGCTGGTGAAATCCGCGATCGGCTACGACAAGTCGCGCGGCGACGTGGTGCAGGTCACCAACATGCCCTTCGCGCGCATCGATGCCGGCCCGACGACGCCGGCACCCACCCCGCTGCTCGGCTTCGACTCCTCGGACTGGTTCAAGATCATCGAAGTCGCGATCCTGTCGCTCACCGCCCTCCTGATCGGCTTCTTCGTCGCACGTCCACTGATCGCGCGCATGTTCGCGCCCGCGCAATACGGCCAGCTCGCCGCGCCGCACGTCGCCGGCCAGCTGCCCGCGCCGGCAACGCAAACCACCGATGGCGGCCAGCAGAGCCTGCCGGGTCCGCGGGAAAACATGATCGACATCCAGCGCATTGAAGGTCAGGTGCGCGAATCCTCCATCCGCAAGGTCGGTGAAGTCGTCCAGTCGCACCCCGAAGAAGCGCTGGCGATCGTCCGCACCTGGCTCCATCAACCGGTCTGAACCCCATGTCGCGCCCAGGCAAAGCCGTCACCAAGGACGATGTCCGCCAGCTGAGCGGACCGGAACGCTCGGCCATCCTGATGCTCGCGCTCGGCGAGGAGCATGGCGCGCAGGTGTGGAAGATGATGGACGACGAGGAGATCAAGGAAATCTCCCAGGTGATGTCCACGCTGGGCACGGTCAATTCCAATCTGGTCGAAAAGCTGCTCGTCGAATTCGTCTCGCAGATGTCGGCGACCGGCTCGCTGATGGGCTCGTACGAATCCACCGAACGGCTGATCGCCCGTTTCATGCCCCAGGATCGCGTCTCCCAGATCATGGAAGAGATCCGCGGCCCCGCGGGCCGCACCATGTGGGACAAGCTCGGCAATGTGAACGAGACGGTGCTGGCCAACTACCTGAAGAACGAATATCCGCAGACCGTCGCCGTCGTGCTCTCCAAGATCAAGCCGGAACATGCCGCCCGCGTCCTGGGCGCGCTGCCGGAGGAATTCGCGCTCGAGGTCGTGCAGCGCATGCTGCGCATGGAGAGCGTGCAGAAGGACATTCTGGACAAGGTCGAGAAGACCTTGCGCGTCGAGTTCATGTCCAACCTCGCGCGCACCGCCAAGCGCGACAGCCACGAGCACATGGCCGAAATCTTCAACA
>DATNNS010000299.1:0-2371 GCA_035601715.1 Rhizomicrobium sp. | reverse complement strand
CAACGACGCCAAGAAGACGAATGACTCGCGTCATCCGGACCATCCGAACTGGTCCACCCTCGGCGACGTCGGCAAGCTCGATGCCGACGGCTATCTTTATCTGACCGATCGCAAGGCGTTCATGATCATCTCCGGCGGGGTGAACATCTATCCGCAGGAGACCGAGAACGTGCTGATCGGCCATCCCAAGGTCGCCGACGTGGCCGTGATCGGCGTGCCCAACGAGGACTTCGGCGAAGAGGTGAAAGCGGTGGTGCAGCCGGCCGACTGGGCCGACGCCGGCCCCGCGCTCGCCGAAGAACTCATGGCGTTTTGCCGCGAGAAACTGTCGCCGGTCAAATGCCCGCGCTCAGTCGATTTCGAGCGCGAATTGCCGCGTCACCCGACCGGCAAGCTCTACAAGCGCCTCATCCGCGACCGCTATTGGGGCAAGCGCGATTCCAAAATCGTCTAACCGGAGGATCCCATGCAGACCACAACCTATGACGACCTCGCCAAGCTCGCCGGCCAGGAGATCGGCGTCTCCGACTGGGTCACCATCGACCAGGCCCGCATCAACACCTTCGCCGACGCCACCGGCGACCATCAGTGGATCCATGTCGACGTCGAGCGCGCCAAGGCGCTGATGCCGGGCGGCAAGACCATCGCGCATGGCTATCTGACGCTTTCGCTGATCCCGATGCTGGGCGCGCAAATCCTGAGCATCACCGGCGTCAGCCGCGGCATCAATTACGGCTCCAACAAAGTGCGCTTCATCAACATGGTGCCGGTCGACAGCCGGGTGCGCGCGCGTCAGAAGCTGATCTCCGTCACGCCGCGTTCCGGCGGGCTCGAGATGGTCAACGAGATGACCATCGAGATCGACGGCCAGACCAAGCCCGCCTGCGTCGCCGAAACGATCAGTCTGATCTACAAGTAGGCGTCAGGCGCCACGATAATATTGCGCGATGGTCCAGATGCCGATGACGACGAAGCCTATGCCGGCGATCAGCTTGAGCGGGATGGCGTCGAGGTAGCGCCCGCCGAGCGTGCCGAGCGCGACGGATATCCCGGCGCCCAGCACCAGCGCGCCCGCCGAGGCGGCGAACACTGCCGCGGGCGAGCTTTTGCCTTCGGCGGCGTAGAGCATGGTGGCGAGCTGCGTCTTGTCGCCCAACTCGGCGACAAAGATGGTGAGAAACATCACAACCAGTTGCGACATGACGTCTCCTCGTTGCGGCCGGTCAGAGCAGTTGCTTGTGCGCGTGCTTCGGCGGCGGCCCGGCGAGCAATATGGCGACCCATTCGAGCCCCTCGATATGGCGGCAGACGATGGCGATCGCGCCGATGATCGGCACCGCCAGGAACAATCCCGCGACACCCCATACCTCGCCCCAGAAGGTGAGGCCCACGATGATGGCGAGCGGGCTGATGTTGAGCGAGCGGCCGAGCAGCACGGTCTCCACCACGCTGGTGAGCACGAAATGCGCGAAGCCCAGGATGAGGGCCACGATCAGGAACGATTCCATCGAGCTCTGCTGCACCAGTGCCATCATCGCCGGCAGCAGCACGCCGAAGGCGCCGACCGTCGGGATATAGGTCAGCAGGAACATGACGAGGGCCCAGAAGCCCGCGAAATCCACGCCCAGGATCTTGAGCACGACGAAGGTCACCGCCGCCATGGCAAAGCTCAGAAGCGTGCAGACGCCGAGATAAGCCTGCACCTGCTGCGCGATCGCGTGGATCACTTCCTGGCCTTCCTTGCGGTGGCCGCTATGCAGCGTGATCTGCACGAGCTTGCGCGGCAGATAGCGCTGCTCGGCCAGCAGGAAGCCGACATAGACCGCGACCAGCAGCGACGTGAACACCAGGTCGCCCGCCGACGACGCCACCGCGCCCAGCATCGGCGCGGCGTTGGTCGGGTTGAAAATATCCGCGAGATTCGGCGACGGATGCACATGCAGGACGGCGAGCCACTGTTGCCCGACCAGTTCCAGCTTCTTCAGATAGACCGGCGCCTGCGTCGTAATGTCGGCGGCTTCGCTGCCGAGGATCCGCACGACCGCATAGATCAAGGCCGCGATGACGCCGAGCGAAGCGATCCACGCCAGCCAGCGCGGCAGCCGGATGCGCGCGAACGCGTCGGTCATTGCATTGAGCACGGCCCACAGCAGGACCGCGAGCGCGAACGGCACCAGCAGCGGCCGGCTCACCACCAGCAGGCCGAGCAGAATCGCAAACCCCACCAGCCAGTACGTCACCTTCTTGCTGTCGAGGGTCATTGGCATCCCCGAAAATCGGCCCGCCATGCGCCGTTACACAAATTTCGTCTCGCCTCAAGGGGCGCGCGCGATTCGGGCGGCGGCGTTGAAAGCGCGGGGGCGAGCCAGTA
>DATNNS010000298.1:0-3377 GCA_035601715.1 Rhizomicrobium sp. | reverse complement strand
ACACCCTCATCTGTAACGCTCGATTGCGTTGATCCACTGACGCGAAACGTACCGAGGGCGCGGAAGAACACGATACGCCTCGACACCATCGCGCGTCGGCTTGTTCAGCATCTGATCGATATCGGCGTGGCGCAGCCGGCGCCGCTGACGGAGGCGGAGATCGCACGAGCGGCGTTGCTTGCGGACTTCGAGACTTACCTCGTCAAGCAACGCGGTCTCAGCCCGCGTACCATCCCACACACGATCGGCTACGCGCGTCGCTTCCTCGATTATCGCTTCGGCGAGGAGATCATCGATCCGGGCAGCCTGCGTCCTGCCGACGCGATCGGCTTCATGGAGCATGTGCTGACCAGCGCCCGCCGCGATAAGACGGTGGCGACCCATGTCCGTATCTTCCTTCAATATCTGTTCGGACGCGGGGCCACGGCAACCAACTTGGCGCTGAGTCTGCCGAAGGCGGCCCAGGCCCGACGCGCGCGACTGCCGCGCCACCTTTCGCCGGACGGCGTCGAGGCAGTGCTCGCTTCCGTGCGCGACAATCCCCGGCGCGGTGCGCGGGACTATGCGATGCTGCTCCTCATGGCCCGGCTCGGGCTGCGCGCGGCCGAGGTCATCGCGATCCAGCTCGGCGACATCAACTGGCGTTCGGGTGAACTTGTGGTGCGCGGCAAGGGCAAGCTGCATGACCGCCTGCCGATCACGGTAGAGGTCGGCGATGCACTGAGCCGCTATCTTCGTGAGGAGCGAGGACCGGCCACCTGCCGCTCGATGTTCGTCGCCCAACGCGCGCCGCATCGCCCGTTCAAGGCTGGGCAGATCGTCAACGCCATCCTCAAGGATGCGCTGAAAGCGACCGGCCAGAAGCCGGCGACGCCCTATGTGGGATCGCATCTGCTACGTCACAGCCTTGCCACCCAGCTCGTGAACATGGGCGCGTCGCTCGACGAAGTGGGGGACGTGCTGCGACACCGCTCGCGATCATCGACGATGATATATGCCCGGCTCGACATCGATGGACTGCGGTCGGTCGCGCAGCCCTGGCCGGTGGTGGGAGGCGCGAAATGAGCCTCACCTCCCAGCTCGACCGCTATTTGGGCGTCCGGCGCATCCTCGGCTACGACCTTACCACCAGCGAGCACATCTTGCGTCGCTTTACCCGGTTCGCCGACCGTGAAGGCGCCGCTCATATCGACTCGGCGTTGTTCCTGCGCTGGCATGCCACGCTGGCCCAAGCCTGCCCCTCGACGCGAGCGGCGAGGCTCAGCGTCGTACGCCTGTTCGCGCAGTGGCTCAGCAGCTTCGATCCGGCGCACGAAGCGCCGCCGCGCGGTCTGTTGTCGGGCGCCTACCAGCGTTCACGCCCGCATATCTACACCGATGCCGAGATCGGATCGATCATCGCAGCGGCCGAGGCGCTGCCATCGATCTACGGCTTGCGTGGGCTGACCTGCTCCACCTTGTTCGGGCTGATCGCTGTCACAGGCCTGAGGATCAGCGAGGCGCTCGCGCTCGACCGTGACGACCTCGACGCTGATCATGACGTGTTGCGCGTCCGGCAAGGCAAGCTGGGCAAAGAGCGGTTGCTGCCGCTCGATCCGAGCGTCGTCGCGCAGATGATCGATTATCTTGCCGAACGCGATCGACTGATCGGCCATCCCGCCAAACCGCTGTTCGTCACCGACAAGACAACGAGGCTCACCGACTGCTCGGCCCGCTACAACTTCGCGCGGGCCAGCCAGCAGATCGGGCTTCGGACTCCTCAGCCATACTGCAAGCATGGCCGGGGACCGCGCATACACGATCTTCGCCACACCTTCGCCGTGCGCACGATGATCGACTGGTACCGGACCGGCAAGGACCCGGCGCGCGAGATGATCCGGCTGACCACCTATCTGGGCCACAGCGATCCCTCCAACACTTACTGGTATCTGGAAGCGGTGCCGGAACTGCTCGATCTGGCGATGACGCGAGCGACCGCCGATCGCTGGGAGGCGGCCCAATGAGCGCGGTCGCCTTGCCCACGCTGATCCAGCGCTTCTTCACCGACCGGCTGTGCGTCCAGATGGAGGCGAGCCGACATACGGTCGCGGGCTATCGTGACACGTTCCGGCTGCTGCTCGGATATGCGGGCGCTCGATATGGCAAACCGCCGGTCAAGCTCACGGTCGAGGATATCGACGCCGATCTTGTCGCCGACTTCCTCGTCCACACCGAGACGGCGCGGGGCAACAGCGCGCGCAGCCGCAACACTCGGCTCGCCGCAATCCGGTCGTTCTACCGCTACGTTGCGATGAGCGATCCAACCTGGCTGCTGCACTGCCAGCGCATCCTCGCGATGCCCAACAAGCGCTATGTGAAGCGTGCGGTCACGTTCCTCGATGCCGAGGAAATGGCGGCGTTGCTGGCGGCTCCGGATCGCACCACATGGGCGGGGCGGCGCGATCATGCTCTGCTGCTGCTTGCGGTCCAGACAGGCCTGCGGGCTTCCGAACTGGTCGGCCTCAAGCGCGGCGATGTCGTGCTGGGCGTCGGCGCGCACATCCGTTGCATGGGTAAGGGTCGGAAGGAGCGCGCCACCCCGCTTCGCCGCGAGACAGCCAAGCTGCTGGCGGCGTGGATCGGCAATGATAAGGATGAGAGCCGGCCGCTGTTCCCGTCGATGCGGGGCGAACGGCTGAGCCGCGACGCGCTCGAACATCTGGTCCGCAAGCACTGCCTGACGGCATCGCGCGCGTGCCCGAGCATCGGCGCCAAGCGGGTCACACCGCATACGCTGCGCCACAGCACCGCGATGGACCTGCTCCAACACGGCGTCGACCCAGCGGTGATCGCGCTCTGGCTTGGTCACGAAAACGTCGAGACCACCCAGATCTACATCCACGCAGACATGCGGATGAAAGAGCGCGCGCTTGCTCGCGTCGCCACGCCGGCAACCCCATCGAGCCGGTTCCGGCCCGACGATCAGCTCCTCGCGTTCTTGGAAGGGCTCTGATTATGCCGAACAGCCGCATGGCTGATGCCCGGACAACCGGCCGTCAGCGGAGGCCATGCGGCATAATCCGGATCGCGGCATTATGAGCGTTATGCCGATATCGGCATAACGCGCACTGGACGCGGCACCCCGCGCGGCTTGACCGCAGCTTCGGGCGCAAGCGCTTTGGCGACGAAGGCTACGCGATGGAGGAACTTGTCGCGGAACTTGGCGCAGCTTTTCTGTCTGCTGACCTTGGATTGACGCCGGAGCCGCGCGAGGATCACGCCGCCTATATCGGCCACTGGCTTACCGTCCTGAAGAACGACAAGCGGGCGATCTTTACCGCCGCGTCGTACGCCCAGCGTGCCGCCGATTTCATTGCAGCGTTCACGGCACCCGCGCA
>DATNNS010000297.1:0-11940 GCA_035601715.1 Rhizomicrobium sp. | reverse complement strand
TCATGCCCGTGTTCGCCGCCAACAGCTTCGCCTCGCCTACCGTGCGCGTGCAGAGCGAGCGCGGCCAGCGCGTCATCGACAGCGGGCCATACGCGATCGTGCGCCATCCGATGTATGCGGCTGCGATGCTTTACCTCATTGGCATGCCGCTGCTGCTCGGCTCGTGGTACGGCCTGATCGGCACCGCGCTCTTCGCATTCGGCATCGCGCGCCGCGCGATGGGCGAGGAGGGTAAACTGCAGCGCGAACTTGCGGGCTACGACGACTATATGAAACGCGTGCGCTACCGGCTCATTCCGGGCGTGTGGTGAACTTACGCACGCCGTTTTCGGTGATGGCCGCGTCGAGCCGGCGGTCGTGCGGCTCGCGCGGCAGGGCCGCGACTTCCTGTCCGGCATAAGCGACACCGATGGCGCACGCCGTCAACGCCGCGAGCGCGCGGTCGTAGTAGCCGCCGCCATAGCCGAGACGATGGCCGGTCGCATCAAAGGCGAGCAGCGGGACGAGGATGACAGTGGGGATCAGGATTTCCGCAGCGTCGCGCGGTTCTGCGATGCCATGATGATTGTCGACGAGCGCGTCGCCTTCGTTCCAGCGACGGAACGACAATACATCGCCTTCGATGCGTGGCAGCGCGAGCCTGTGGCCGCGTGCGGCCAGCGCCTTCGCAAGCGCGCGCGGATCGGCCTCGTCGCGGATCGGCCAATAGAAAGCAACGATAGAGTCCGCAGGAATATCCAGATCGCCGTACAAGCGCGCGATAAGTTGGGCGAAATCCGGAACAGCGGCCGCAAGACTCGCGCGTCGCGCCAACGCCTCTTTTCGGAGTTCCTGCTTAGATGACATTTGCCGATGGGTGGCCGGCGCTCGCTGCCCGGCGGGTTATATAGTGGACGGGACCGCCATCGCCGTTGGAATCGGATCCTCACGGGCCTGCAGTTGCAGGTGGGCGCCATATGGCCAAGACCACGGTCCTGGCCAGGGACAGCTCCCGGTGAGTACCATTAAGGCCCCTGGGTATCGCTTTCCTGACCTGCGGGGCAGTACCCGTCCGTCTCTAACTTAAGCCTGCGCAAGCCGTGCGGCAATGTCCTCGACGCGCTTGGCGGCATTTTCGAGCATTGCGGCGGCGATTTCCTCGGATTGCGCGAGCTTGCCGCTGAGTTCCCGGTGCGAGGAGGTGAGCGCGCCGGCTTCCTTCTCATGCGCCTCAAGGCGGTTTCGGGCGTCAAAGAACTCGTCGGTGATCAGCACAGCCGACATCAGAAGCAGGCGCTGGTCGCCGACCTGCCCCACCGATTCCAGAAGCTCGCGCACCTTGGTGTCCACATGCGCCGCCAGATCGCGCAGGTGATCCTCCTCGCCTTCATCGCAGGCGATGGTATAGGCCCGTCCGTTCACCATGACGTTGACGAGTGGCATGGACGTCTCCTCTAGCGCCCGAGCGCGGAGCGGATTTCGGCGATGGCGCCGTCGAGCCGGCCTTCGACCTCTTCGGTGAGGCCGGCCAGCGAGCGGGTTTCGTCCTCCAGCTCGGCGACGCGCGCCAGCAGGCGGTCGCGCTCTTCCTTGAGGCGGGCGATGTCGGTGGCGTCCTTGGCGGCGCGTCCGCGCGCTTCGGCCAGCGGCAGCACCGCGGCTTCCAACGCGTCGAGCGCCTTGGCGAAGCGGGCTTGCGCCATGTCGAGTTTCGTCACGCGCGCCTCCGGCGGCAAATCGCGCGCGACCATAGGCTTTGCCGGGAAATCCGGTCAACGCCGCGCGTTGCGACTTGACGCATGCGCCTTGCGCTCGCTAAGGCCAAGGCCCCACCGGAAAGGCCGAACATCGCATGAACACGGCTTCACAGGACATCGACACGCGGCGCCTCGCCAACGCGATCCGCGCGCTCACGCTGGACGCGGTGGAAGCCGCAAAATCCGGCCATCCGGGCCTTCCGCTGGGCATGGCGGACGCGGCGACGGTGCTGTTTTCGCGCTTCCTCAGATACGACCCGACCGATCCCCGCTGGCCCGACCGCGACCGTTTCGTGCTTTCGGCCGGGCACGGCTCGATGATGCTTTATTCACTGCTTTTTCTGACCGGGTATCCCGGCATCACGCTCGACGACATCAAGCGCTTCCGTCAGCTGGGAAGCCCCTGCGCCGGCCACCCTGAATACGGCCACATCCCCGGCATCGAGACGACCACCGGCCCGCTCGGCCAGGGCATCGCCAACGCGGTCGGCATGGCGCTGGCCGAGCGTATCCTCAACGCGCGCTTCGGCGACGATCTGGTCAATCACAAGACCTATGTCATCTGCAGCGACGGCGATCTGATGGAAGGCATCAGTCACGAGGCGATCGGACTGGCCGGGCATCTCAAGCTGCGCAATCTCATCATGCTTTACGACGACAACAACATCACCATCGACGGGCCGCGCTCGCTATCGGACACCGGCATTCCGAACCAGCGTTTCGCCGCCGCCGGCTGGCGCACCGACGATTGCGACGGCAACGACGGCGAAGACGTCGCGCGCGCGTTGGCCGAAGCGCAAAACAGCGACCGCCCGGTGATGATCAACTGCCGCACCATCATCGGCTTCGGCATGCCGACGCGCGCCGGAACGCAGAAGGCGCACAGCGACGCGCCGGGTGCCGAGGAAGTGGCCGGCGCCAAGAAAGCGCTCGGCCTGCCGGACGGAACGTTCGTGCTGGCCGACGGCGTGCTCGATGCATGGCGCAAGATCGGGGGGCAGGGCGCGAGCAAGCACGCGGAATGGAAAGCGCGCAAGGCGGCCGCGAAAGCCGATCTCGTGAAAGAGTTCGATGCCGCGCTGGCCGGGCACATGCCGGCGTCGCTGCACGACGCGCTGGCCGCGTATAAGACGAAAGCAATTTCGGAGAAGCCGAGCGTCGCGACGCGCAAGGCGTCGGAAGCCGTGCTGGAAATCGTCAACGTGCAGACGCCGCTCACCATCGGCGGCTCGGCCGACCTGACTCCGTCGAACAACACCAAGACCAAAGGCCTCGAAGACATCAAGCCCGACGAATATGGCGGGCGTTACGTGCGTTACGGCATCCGCGAGCACGGCATGGTGGCCGCGATGAACGGCATGGCCCTGCATGGCGGCGTGGTGCCCTATGGCGGCACGTTCCTGATCTTCTCCGATTACTGCAAACCGGCGATCCGCCTCTCGGCGCTGATGGGCCAGCGCGTGATCTATGTCTTCACCCACGACTCCATCGGCGTGGGCGAAGACGGGCCGACACATCAGCCGGTCGAGCAGCTCGCCGGCCTGCGCGCGATCCCCAATCTGCTGGTGCTGCGCCCGGCGGACGCAATCGAGACCGCGGAGTGCTGGGAGATCGCGCTCAATCGCCATACCGGCCCGAGCCTGCTGGCGCTGACCCGGCAGAACCTGGCGACATCGCGCACGGCGCCGACCGACAAGAATCTCTGCGCGCATGGCGCCTATGAGATCGCCGCAAGCCAGGACGCGAAGGTCACGCTCCTCGCCACCGGCTCCGAAGTCGAGATGGCCTTCGCGGCGCGGGATATTCTCGCCAAAGACGGCATCGCGGCGCGCATCGTCTCCATGCCGTGCTGGGATCTGTTCGAGCAACAGGACGCAACATATCGTGACGCCGTATTGGGCCACGGCACGGTAAGAGTGGGGATCGAGGCGGCGGTGCGGCTCGGCTGGGACCGCTATATCGGCGCGGACGGCGCCTTCGTCGGCATGCACGGCTACGGCGCCAGCGCGCCCTACAAGGACGTTTACAAACATTTCGGCATCACCGCGGAAGCGGCGGCGGACGCCGCGAGGAAACTGGTGAAGGGGAAATAGCATGGCCTTGCGTGTTGCGATCAACGGATTCGGACGCATCGGGCGGCTGGTGCTGCGCGCCATCGTCGAATCCAAACGGCAGGACATCGTCGTCGTCGCGGTCAACGATCTGGGGCCGGTCGAGACCAACGCGCATCTGCTGCGCTATGACAGCGTCCACGGCCGCTTCCCCGGCGAGATCACGATCGACGGCGACCACATGATCGTCGACGGCCACAAGATTCGCGTTTCCGCGCACAGAAACCCAGCCGACCTGCCGCATCGCGCGCTCGGCGTCGACATCGCGATGGAATGTACCGGCATCTTCACCTCGAAGGAGAAGGCCTCGGCGCATCTGGCCGACGGCGCCAAGCGCGTGCTGGTCTCCGCACCGGCGGACGGCGCCGATCTCACGGTCGTCTACGGTGTGAACCACGACAAGCTGACGAAGGACCATCTCGTCGTTTCGAACGCGTCATGCACCACCAACTGCCTGGTGCCGGTCGCCAAGGTGCTGCACGACCTCGCCGGCATCGAAAAAGGCTTCATGACGACGATCCATTCCTACACCAACGACCAGCCGTCGCTCGATCAGATGCATAAGGATCTCTACCGCTCCCGCGCCGCCGCGCTGTCGATGATCCCGACCTCGACGGGCGCCGCGAAAGCCGTCGGCCTCGTGATGCCGGAGCTGAAAGGCAAGCTCGATGGCATCTCCGTGCGCGTGCCGACGCCGAACGTCTCGCTTGTCGATCTGAAAGTCGTCACGAAGCGCGCGACCAGCGTGCAGGAAGTCAACGACGCGATGAAGAAGGCGGCGGCCGGTCCCTTGAAGAATATCCTGGCCGTCGTCGACGCGCCGCTGGTCAGCCACGACTTCAACCATGATCCGCATTCCTCGAGCTTCGCGCTCGACCAGACCAAGGTGATGGACGGCAATTTCGTGTCGATCATGACCTGGTACGACAACGAATGGGGCTTCTCCAACCGCATGGCCGACACGGCCGTCGCGATGGGGAAGCTTATCTAAAAGCATGGCAGCGTTCCGCACGCTCGACGACATCCAGATGAAGGGCAAGCGCGTTCTCGTTCGCGCCGATCTCAACGTGCCGATGAAAGATGGCGTGGTGACGGATGCCTCGCGCATCGAGCGCCAGGCGCCGACGATCCGGGAATTGAGCGACAAAGGCGCGCGAGTGGTCGTGCTTTCCCATTTCGACC
The DNA here is from genome assembly GCA_035601715.1 of Rhizomicrobium sp. Taxonomy (GTDB): domain Bacteria; phylum Pseudomonadota; class Alphaproteobacteria; order Micropepsales; family Micropepsaceae; genus Rhizomicrobium. Next base: position 6,911 of record DATNNS010000297.1, on the reverse strand, counting down.
GGCCCAAGGGCAAGGTCGTGCCCGCCATGTCGCTGAAGCCGCTCGCGCCGGCGCTCGCCAAGGCGCTGGGACGACCCGTTGCCTTTGCCGACGATTGCATAGGTCCCGCAGCCCAAGCCGCTGTCGCCAAGCTCAAAGACGGCGACGTTCTGCTGCTCGAGAACACCCGCTTCCACAAAGGCGAGGAGGCAAACGATCCGGATTTCGCCAAACAGGTCGCTGCGCTGGGCGACATTTTCGTCAACGACGCGTTCTCCGCCGCGCACCGCGCGCATGCGACGACGGCGGCGCTTGCCTATCTGCTGCCGTCCGCCGCCGGCCGCTCGATGCAGGCGGAACTCGAGCATCTCGCCAAGGCGCTCGACGATCCGCAGCGCCCGGTGATGGCGGTGGTCGGCGGCGCGAAAGTCTCCACCAAGATCGCGCTGCTCGAGAACCTGCTCGCCAAGGTCGACATGCTGGTGATCGGCGGCGCGATGGCCAACACTTTCCTCGCCGCCGAGCGCCGCGAGGTCGGCAAATCGCTTTACGAGAAAGACCAGTTCGAGACCGCGCTGCGCATCGTCCATAAGGCGGCCGACTCCGGCTGCGTGCTGCTGTTGCCCACCGACGTCGTCGCGGCGCAGGAATTCAAGGCCCATGCCGCCCATCGCACCGTCGAGATCGGCGATGTCCACCCGGACGAGATGATCCTCGACGTCGGCCCCGCGACCATCGCCGAATTCGAGCGCCGGCTGCATGTCACCAAGACGCTGGTCTGGAACGGCCCGTTCGGCGCCTTCGAGACGCCGCCTTTCGATGCGGGCACCGTGGCGGCGGCGAAGCTCGTGGCGGCGCGGACCCGGTCCGGCGATCTGTTGTCGGTGGCCGGTGGCGGCGATACGGTGGCGGCGCTCAACCATGCCAGCGTGACGGGCGACTTCACCTACGTTTCGACGGCGGGCGGCGCGTTCCTGGAATGGCTCGAAGGAAGAGAGTTGCCCGGCGTCAGCGCGCTGGCGAACTCCAAGAGGAAATGACCATGGATATCGTGGAACTCAATCGCATCGCGCGTGCGATGACGGCCAAGGGCAAGGGGCTTCTGGCGGCGGATGAATCGACCGGCACGATTCAGAAGCGCTTCGACAAGATCGGCGTGGAGAACACCGAGGACAACCGCCGCGACTATCGCGAGCTGCTGTTCCGCTCGGCCGAGGGGATGAAGCATGTCTCCGGCGTGATCCTGTTCGACGAAACCATCCGCCAGAAGGCGAAGGACGGCACGCCGCTGGTGAAACTGATCGAGCAGGCCGGCGCGGTGCCCGGCATCAAGGTCGACAAAGGCACCAAGCCGCTCGCCGCGACCAACGACACGATCACCGAGGGGCTCGACGGGCTGCGCGAGCGGCTCGTGGAGTATCACAAGCTCGGCGCGCGCTTCGCCAAATGGCGCGCGACCTACGATCCGACGCAGGGCCGCCCCGGCTACAATTCCATCCAGGCCAATGCGCACGCGCTCGCGCGCTACGCGGCGCTTTGCCAGGAGAACGGCATCGTCCCGATCGTCGAGCCCGAAGTGCTGATGGACGGCGACAACACGATCGAGACCTGCGAAGCGGTGACCGAATGGGTGCTGAAGGAAGTGTTCCAGCATCTCTACTTCGCCAATGTCGCGCCCGAAGGCATGGTGCTGAAGCCCAATATGGTGATCAGCGGCATGAAATGCGCCAAGCAGGCGGGCGTGGACGAAGTGGCCGAGCGCACGGTGAATCTCCTCAAGCGCTGCGTGCCGCCGGCGGTGCCCGGCATCGCGTTCCTTTCGGGCGGGCAATCGGATGAAGCCGCGACCGCGCATCTGAATGCGATGAACGCAATGCATCCGAACCTGCCCTGGGCGCTCACGTTCTCTTACGGCCGCGCGCTGCAAGCCGCGCCGCAGAAAGCGTGGGGCGGCAAAGCTGCGAACGCCAGCGCCGCGCAGGCCGCTTTCGCCCACCGCGCCAAGATGAACGGGCTCGCCGCGACCGGTCAGTGGAAGGCCAACATGGAGAAGAACGCGGCGTGACCTGCCGCCTTTATCTCATCACGCCGCCGAAATTCGACGCGCGTGTCTTTGCGGAAGACTTGAAGCGCGCGCTCGATGCGGGCGATGTCGCATCGCTGCAGTTGCGGCTCAAGGACGCGTCCGATGAGGATGTCCGCCATGCGGGCGAGATATTGATGCCCATCGCGCAAGCGCGCGGCGTCGCCTTTCTGGTCAACGACCGGCCCGATCTGGCGCGCGCGCTCGGTGCCGACGGCGTTCACGTCGGGCAGCAGGATGCGCGCTATGCGCAAGCGCGCGCCATAATGGGCGCGGACGCCATCGTCGGCGTCACCTGTCACGACTCGCGCCATCTCGCCATCGAGGCGGCGGAGGCCGGCGCGGACTATGTCGCGTTCGGCGCGTTCTATCCGACACAAACGAAGGAGACGACAGCGCGCCCCGATGTCGAGATCCTGCGCTGGTGGAGCGAGGTGATGGTGGTGCCCGTCGTCGCCATCGGCGGGATCACGGTCGAGAATGCGAGGCCGCTGGTCGAAGCGGGCGCGGATTTTCTCGCTGTATCGTCAGGCGTGTGGGACTACGCGAGCGGCCCTGCGGCGGCGGTGAAGGCGTTTAACCGTCTCTTTCAACCCTGATTGTCACACCCAGGGTCCCTGGATAACGCGCCGGCGCGCGTTTCCGGGATGACAATGCGGATTTAGGTTGCTAGAACCCGCCCGCTCTTTGAACCCGACCGAACAGAAGGACCGCGCCGCGCCACGGCGCCGCATGCAGCATGGCCAAGATCAACGGAAACGAAATCCGCCCCGGCACGATGATCGAATTCGACAGCGGGCTGTGGATCGCGGTGAAGACGGTGAAGGTGAAGCCCGGCAAAGGCGGCGCCTACAACCAGGTCGAGCTCAAGAACGTCACCGTCGGCACCAAGCTCAACCAGCGCTTCCGTTCCGACGAGACGGTCGAGGAAGTCTATCTCGAGAAGAAGGATTTCCAGTTCCTGTTCGCCAGCGGCGACATGCTCACCTTCATGGACATGGAGACTTTCGAGCAGATCGAGCTCGCGACCGATTTCGTCGGCGACCAGGCCCAATTCCTCGCCGACGGCATGAAGACGCTTGTGCAGCTCTATGACGGCAAGCCGATCGGCATCGCGCTGCCCCAGCATGTGACGCTCGAAGTGGTCGAGGCCGACGCGGTGATGCGCGGCGGCACGGCGGCGCCGTCCTACAAGAACGCCACGCTGTCGAACGGCATGAAGATCCTGGTGCCGCCGTTCATCAATGTCGGCACCAAAGTCGTCGTCGCCACCGAAGACGGCGCTTACGTGCGCCGGGCCGAGTAGATGGCCTATCTCTCGCCCGCGTTGAACGTGATGATCGCCGCCGCGCGCAAGGCGGGGCGCAAGTTGATCCGCGATTTCGGCGAGGTGGAGAACCTGCAGATCTCGGTGAAGGGTCCGGGCGATTTCGTTTCCGTCGCCGATCAGCGCACCGAAAGCATCCTGGTCGGCGAGCTGCAGCGCGCCCGTGCCGGCTATCCGATCCTCTCGGAGGAAGTTGGTCTGATCGACGGGCCGGACAAGTCGCATCGCTTCATCATCGATCCGATCGACGGCACGACGAACTTCCTGCACGGCATTCCACATTTCGCGATCTCCATCGCGCTGGAACGCGAAGGCGCGCTGGTCTCCGCCGTGATCCACAATCCGATCACCGACGACATGTTCGTCGCGGAGAAAGGTCATGGCGCCTACCTCAACGACAAGCGGCTGCGCGTCGCGGCGCGCAAGAATTTGGCCGAAGCGGTGGTGGCGACCGGCACGCCGAATATCGGCTACACGCCGGATCATCACGCCCGATTCCGCGCCCAGCTGCGCGATGTGATGGCGGGGACGGCCGCGGTGCGCCGGTTCGGCGCCGCCTCGCTCGACCTCGCCTTCGTGGCGGCGGGACGGTTCGACGCGTTCTGGGAAGGTCACCTTCGCGCCTGGGACATGGCGGCCGGCATCCTGCTGGTCAAGGAGGCCGGCGGCGTGGTCAGCGATCTGAACGGGCGCGACAAGATGCTGGACAGCGGTCATATTCTCGCCGCCAACGAGGCGCTGCATCCGCAAATCCTGAAACTTCTGAAAGGCGCGGCAGTTGAGCCCGCCAAAGTAGCCGACTAATCTTCCGCCGCCCGGCAATCCGAAGGTCTAGATGCGATCGATCCGTGTACTGATGATGAGTTCGGCACTGGCGGCCTGCGGCGCGCTGCCCGCCGCCGCGCAACAGATGTATCCCGGCCAGGGCATCAGCGTGAACCCGAACGCCGCCGGCGTGCCGGTGCTGCTCTATCCCGGCGGCAACTACGTGCCTTTGGCGCAGCCCGGCGGGCCGAACGCGCTCGAACCCATTCACCTGCACATGCCGGTGAGCCAGCACATGACTCAGCATGTCGCGCGGGTTCATCATCGCGCTCATGTCGCGAGCGTGGCGCCGGTCGAAGCTGCGCCGGTCGATACAACGCCGCCGGTAGCCGACGTCGCGCCTCCCGCGCCCATCGCCGAAGCGCCGGCACCCACGCATCACGGCAAGCATGTCCCCAAGACGGACACGCCGCCCCCGGCGCCGGTTGAAGCGGCTTCCACCGGCAACAGCGACGCGTCGATTCCGTTCTCGTTCACCGGCAACACGCCGCCGAAACCGGCGACAAAGTCTTCGCCGGCGAAGGTCGCCTCCACCGAACCGCCGCCGGCGCAAACCGCGCCCGCGGAAGATCATGCCGCCAAGCCTGACGACGCCGGGCTCTCCAAGCGCGGCGAGATCGTCTTCAAGCACGGCGCCACCGATCCGGCGCCGGCGCAGTTCGACGGGCTCAAGATGCTGGCGGGCGACCTCACCTCGGCGCTGCAGGCGGGCGCCGCGAAGATCATGCTCGAAGCCTATGGCGGGGCCCCGGGCGACAAAGGCTCGGATGCGCGCCGGCTCTCGCTCAAGCGCGCGCTCGCGATCCGCCAGATCCTGATCGACAACGGCGTGCCTTCGACCAAGATCGACCTGCGCGCGATGGGCGGCATCGACGACAAGGGCAATGCCGACCGCGTCGATGTCTATGTGAGGGCGTAGTCCGTCAAGCGGACGGCGCTGTCATGTCCACGTCCCGCGCTTCGGGGCCCGTCATCGCCAATAGCGCGATCGCGAGTGCCGCCAGCACCGCGATGATCGCCAGGCCATAAGCGAACAGCCCGCCGAAGATCGCCGCCAGCACGCCCTGGATCGTCGCGTTGATCGAGGCGAGGAAATTTCCCAGCTGATAGACGGTGCCCGGGAATGTGCCGCGCACATCGGCCGGCGACAATTCGTTCAGATGCGCCGGGATCACGCCCCAGCAACCCTGCACCATGAACTGCATGACGAAGGCCGATGCCGCCAGCCAGACCGGGCTCGCGGCGAACGCCCAGAGGGGGATCACGGGCAGCGAAAGCAGCGCGCCGGCGACCAAGGTGCGCCGCCGGCCGAAGCGTTGCGAGAGCGTGCCGAAGGTGAGCCCGCCCGCGATGGCGCCGATATTGTAAATCACCGCGATGATGCCGACGGTATGGGCATCGAGATGGTGGTTGATCTTGAGGAAGGTTGGATAGAGATCCTGCGTGCCGTGGCTGAAGAAGTTGAACGCCGTCATCAGCACGATGGCGTAGATCGCGAGCTTCCAATGCTTGACGAGTACGCTCGCGACGCTGACCGTCTTGGCGCGGTGCCCGCTCCAGGCCGGCGATTCCGGAACGTGACTGCGGACATAAAGGATGAGCAGAGCCGGCACGATGCCCGCCATGAAAAGCCCGCGCCAGCCGATCAGCGGGAACAGGACCGCATAAGCAATGGACGCGACGAGATAGCCTGACGGATAGCCGGCCTGCAGGATGCCCGAGACCACGCCGCGCGATTTGGGCGCGATCGATTCCATCGCGAGCGAGGCGCCGATGCCCCATTCGCCGCCCATCGCGACGCCGAACAGGGCGCGCAGCAGCAGGAAGATCGCGAAGCTCGGCGCGAAAGCCGAGGCGAGCGCGAGCAGCGAATAGCACAGCACGTCGGCCATCAGGACGCGGCGGCGGCCGAAGCGGTCGGCGAGACGGCCGAACACGAAAGCGCCGACGGGACGCAGCGCGAGCGTCAATGTGAGCACGATGGTGGCGTCGAGCCCTTCGCTGCCGGTGAGCGAGGCGAGGAAACGATGGAAGATGAACGGGACGACGATCGCGGCCTTGGCGAAGAAGCCCGCTGCCGCGGCATAGTCCGCGCCGAGCGCCACGGGATGCGGCGTCACCGGGACATGGAACGTCTTGGCGACGTCGGCCAGCACGAAGACGAGCAGGAAGAAATCGAAAGCATCGAGCATCCAGCCCAGATAGGCCGCCGCCACGACGTGCTTCTGCGCCGACGTCCAGCTCTTCATTTCCGCAAACATCGCGCCCCCCGCGTCCGGCGGCCATCCTGCACAAGATTCGCCGCAGTGCCACCGCGCATTGTCCACCCCGCAAGGGGAAATGTGTCAAACCAGGCGTGCTTGTGTTTTCGCCGCGATCTCGTCTTGCGTCACGCCCGGGGCGATTTCGGCGACTTCCAATCCACCTTCCACCACATCGAACACGCCCAGATTGGTGATGATGCGCTGGACACAACGCACGCCGGTCAGCGGCAGGGTACATTTCGAAAGCAGCTTGGGATTCCCCGCCTTGTCGGTGTGATCCATGATCACCACGCAGCGCCGCACGCCTGCGACGAGATCCATCGCGCCGCCCATCCCTTTCACCAACTTGCCCGGCACCATCCAGTTGGCAAGGTCGCCGTTGTCGGCGACTTCCAGTCCGCCCAGGATGGACAGATCGATGTGCCCGCCGCGA
>DATNNS010000296.1:0-3748 GCA_035601715.1 Rhizomicrobium sp. | reverse complement strand
ACGGCCTTGCGGCCGTCTTCATCGTCATCGGCACGATCGCGGCCTATTTCCTTGTCAAAGGCCTTCGCGAAGGGCGCTTCAGGATGCGTTTCTATTACCCGTACCCCGCGGCGCCGATCAGGAACGGACGCGATCCCAGCTACATCTATCGCGACCGCCAAGCACTCACCTATTGGGTCGAGGCATACGTGCAGCTCTCCGCCGTCATAGGCTGTATCGTGATGATCTTCATTTTGACGATGCTGGTGCCCTGATGCCTCAATATTCCGACGACCTCATCAAATCGATCCTGCGTTCGACCAAGGTCATCGCCATGGTCGGCGCGAGCGGCAATGAGATGCGGCCGTCCTATTTTGCGATGAAGTATCTGCTCGCGAAGGGGTTCGTGATCCATCCCGTCAATCCCGGCATGGCGGGCAAGGAGATCATGGGCCGGACGGTCTACGCGTCGCTGAAGGACGTGCCGGCGCCGGTCGACATGGTCGATATCTTTCGCGGCGCGGACGCCGCGCCCGGCATCGTGCGCGGGGCGCTGGAGGAGAAAGACCGTCTCGGCCTCAAGACGATCTGGATGCAGCTCGGCGTCGTCAGCGAGGAAGCGGCCGGGCTCGCCCGCGCGGCGGGGCTTGAGGTCGTGATGGACCGCTGCCCGAAGATCGAATACGGCCGGATGTCGGGCGAGATCAGCTGGCTGGGCGTCAACCGCCGCACCATCGACAACCGCAAGCCGCTGCTGTTCTCCAAGGGCGGCGCGCTCAAGCGGATTTGACCTGTGCCCCTTTAACGGCCGGCAGAGACACCTATCTTTCCTGATAGCGCGCGGACGCGCGAGCAACCGGGAGAGCAAAGCCATGAAAAAGACGATCGCCGCACTCGCCATCGCGCTGGCCTGCACGGCCACGGGCGCCGACGCCAAGGGATGCCTCAAGGGCGCCGTGGTGGGCGGCGTCGCCGGACATTACGCCCATCACCACGCGGTCCTCGGCGCCATCGCGGGCTGCGCCGTCGGCCACCACTTGGCCGCCCAGAAAGAACAGCAGCAGAAAGCCGCCGCGCAGAAGACTCCGCCGCCGCCCGCGCATTAGGCTGGATCGAACGGCGCGAAACCGTTTAGAACTGACCCGCGCCAACATCGCGGAGCAGGCTCATGAACGAATACGGTTTCAACACGCTGGCGGTTCACGCCGGCGCGCAGCCCGATCCGGCCACCGGCGCGCGGGCGACACCGATCTACCAGACCACGGCGTTCGCGTTCGAGAACGCGGATCATGCGGCGGCGCTGTTCAACCTCCAGGTCTTCGGCAACATCTATTCGCGCATCATGAATCCGACCAACGCGGTGCTCGAAGAGCGCATCGCGGCGCTGGAGAACGGGCGCGCGGGCCTCGCCGTGGCATCGGGCCACGCGGCGCAACTGATCGCGCTGCACACGCTGATGGGGCCCGGCGACCAGATCGTCGCGGCGCGCCAGCTCTATGGCGGCTCGATCAACCAGTTCTCCCAAGGATTCGCGAAATTCGACTGGCATGTCGGCTGGGCCGACGGGCGCGACGCGGATTCGTTCAAGCGCGCCGTCACCGACAAGACGAAGGCGATCTTCATCGAGAGCATCGCCAATCCCGGCGGCATCGTCACCGACATCGAGGCGATCGCGGCGGTGGCGCATGACGCCGGCGTGCCGCTGATCGTCGACAACACGCTGGCGTCGCCCTATCTGATCCGCCCGATCGAATGGGGCGCCGATATCGTCATCCATTCGGGCACGAAATTCCTCGGCGGCCACGGCAATTCCATGTGCGGCCTGATCGTGGACTCGGGCAAGTTCGACTGGGGCAGCGGCAAATATCCCACGCTCAGTGAGCCCTGCCCCTCCTATCACGGCATAAGGCTGTGGGAGACTTTCGGCGATCTCGCTTATGCCACCGCCTGCCGCGTGCTGGGCTTGCGCGATCTCGGGCCCGCTCTGTCGCCGTTCAACGCTTTCCTGGTGCTAACCGGGATTGAGACGCTGCCCTTGCGCATGCAGAAACATTGCGACAACGGGCTCGCCGTCGCGCGCTGGCTCAAGATGCATCCCAAAGTGGACTGGGTGAGCTATGCGGGGCTGGAGGACGACCCGAGCTACAACCTGCACCGCACCTATTGCCCCAAGGGCGCCGGCAGCGTCTTCACCTTCGGCATCAAGGGCGGTTTCGAGGCAGGGATGGCGCTGGTCAACGGCGTGAAGATCATCAGCCATCTCGCCAATGTCGGCGACACCCGCAGCCTGATCATCCATCCGGCCTCGACGACGCACCGCCAGCTCAACGAGGAACAGCGCAAGGCCGCCGGTGCGGGGTCGGACGTGGTGCGGTTGTCGATCGGCATCGAAAGCGTCGAGGACATCATCGCCGACCTGGACCAGGCGCTGGCGGGGGCTTAGGCGCGCCGATTCAAGGCGCGACCCTGTACCCGTCGTCCGGCTTGACCCACAGAACGTAATCGGACGACGACGGATCGGGAACGCCGTCGATGATCACATGCGCGTAGAATTTGTCGTTGTAGGGCTGGTAGGTCGTGCAGACTTCCTTGTCGAAGCGCGGCGCCATTACGGCCTCGAGCTGCATGCGGACCTGGATGGACTCGTCGGGCGGCATCATCTGGCCGTGCATATAGATCTTCGCCGCGGCGACGTCGGCCTTGCGCAGCGCGCCGCACACCGCGTCGCCTTTGATCGTCACCGGCGAATTGGTCTTCATCACGATGAACTGGTCCGGCGACACCATTACGCTGGCTTGGTTGGTGATCGTGCCGTCGGCGTTGAACGTGTAGCCCGCAAGCGCGCTGCAGGTCTTGCTCACCGTGTGAGGCCCGTAACATTGCAGGCTTCCCGCGCGCGCCGGCGCCAGCGGATCGGCCGCATCGGCGCCCTGCAAGAGAACGCAGGCCACGGCGGCTGCGACGGCCTTGGCGCGTGTCATGCGGTTTCTTCCCCAGGATCGTTGCGCAGACCGTAGCACAGCGCGTAGGCATGCCACAGCGCGGCCGAGAACAGCGCCACCGCCGTCGCCTGATGCAGCGCGGCGAGCGCCGTCGGCGCCTGGTTGAGCAGCGTGAGAACGCCCAGCACGATTTGCAGCCCGGTCAACGCCAGCACCAGATCGCCGCTCGTGCGCGCAGGACCTGCAAGCCGCGCGCGCCTGCCGCGCCACCAGAGCGCCGCGGCCGCGATGGCGACGAGATAGGCCACGATGCGGTGGTCGAATTGCGCGAGGCCCGGATTCTCGAAGAAGTTGAGATACCAGGGCTGCCAGAACCATGCCGCCTGCGGGAAGAAATCGCCGTCCATGTCCGGCCAGGTGTTATAGATCAGTCCGGCATGCAGCCCTGCGACGATCGCGCCGAGCAGCATCTGGAAATAGACGAGGCCCACGAACGCCGCCGCTCCTTTCGCGAAAGGCGCCGGCTTTGCACCGGCCGGTTTGGGCCGCAGATATTCGAACGCCGTCCACAATATCGCGCCGAGCAGGACAATCGCGACGCCCAAATGAATCGCGAGGCGATATTGCGAGACCGAGACGCGCGTCTCCAGCCCGCTTTCCACCATCCACCAGCCGACGAAGCCCTGCAGCCCGCCCAGCGCGAATAGCAGCAGCATGCGAGGGAATTGCGCGCGCGCGATGGCGCCGCGCCAGGCGAACCACACGAACGGCACGAAGAACACCACGCCCAGCAGCCGCCCCAGCAGCCGGTGCATCCACTCCCACCA
>DATNNS010000295.1:0-4276 GCA_035601715.1 Rhizomicrobium sp. | reverse complement strand
CTTCTATCTGTGCCGCAATTCGACCGCGCCGGCCTGAAGCCGCTGCGCGCCAAGCCGGGCAGGAATGTCAGCCAGCTTCACTATGCGCGTCAGGGCCTGATCACCGAGGAAATGAAATACATCGCTGCGCGCGAGAATCTGGGGCGCAGCGCGCTTACCGACGGCAACAGTTTCGGCGCCGCTATCCCGGATGAGATCACGCCGGAATTCGTGCGCGACGAGTTGGCCAGGGGCCGCGCCATCATTCCCGCCAACATCAACCATCCCGAGACCGAGCCGATGATCATCGGCCGCAATTTCCTCACCAAGGTCAACGCCAATATCGGCAATTCCATCGTCACGTCCGGTGTGGCGGAAGAGGTGGAGAAGCTGGTGTGGTCGATCCGCTGGGGCGCCGACACGGTGATGGACCTCTCGACCGGCCGCCACATCCACACCATCCGCGAATGGATCGTGCGCAATTCGCCGGTGCCCATCGGCACGGTGCCGATCTACCAGGCGCTGGAGAAAGTCGGCGGCGTCGCCGAAGACCTCACCTGGGAGATCTATCGCGACACGCTGGTCGAGCAGTGCGAGCAGGGCGTGGATTATTTCACGGTCCATGCCGGCGTGCGCCTGGCGCACATCCCGCTCACCGCCGAGCGCGTCACCGGCATCGTCAGCCGCGGCGGCTCGATCCTCGCCAAATGGTGCCTCGCCCATCACAAGGAGAATTTCCTCTACACCCATTTCGAGGAGATCTGCGAGCTGCTCAAGCAATACGATGTGTCGTTCTCGCTGGGCGACGGGTTGCGCCCCGGTTCGATCGCGGACGCCAACGACGCGGCGCAATTCGCCGAGCTCGAAACGCTGGGCGAGTTGAACCGCATCGCGCAGAAGCATGACGTCCAGGTGATGATCGAAGGCCCCGGCCATGTGCCGATGCACAAGATCAAGGAGAACATGGACCGCCAGCTCGCCGCCTGCGACGAGGCGCCGTTCTACACGCTCGGGCCGCTGACCACCGATGTGGCGCCCGGCTACGACCACATCACCAGCGCGATCGGCGCCGCGATGATCGGCTGGTTCGGCTGCGCGATGCTCTGCTATGTCACGCCCAAGGAGCATCTCGGCCTGCCGGACCGCGACGACGTGAAAGCCGGCGTCATCGCCTATCGCATCGCCGCCCATGCCGCCGACCTCGCCAAGGGCCATCCCGCCGCGCGCATCTGGGACGACGCAATGAGCAAGGCGCGCTTCGAATTCCGCTGGCGCGACCAGTTCGCGCTCGCCCTCGACCCGGAAACCGCGCAAGCCTTCCACGACGAAACGCTTCCCGCCGACGGCGCCAAGGTGGCCCATTTCTGCTCGATGTGCGGCCCCAAATTCTGCTCGATGAAGATCAGCCAGGAAGTCCGCGATGCGGCGCGCGGGACGAACGACTCCATGTCGACGGCGGAGATACGGGCCGCGATGGCGAAGAAGGCGGAGGAGTTCAAGCAGGGCGGCGGAGAAATCTATGTCCACAAACCCGCGGCGGAATAGCGATGCCTGATATCGACGCCAAATCGGCCGCTCTTCTCCTGATGGATTTCCAGAACGCCATCGTCGGCATGGTGGGCGATGCCGGTCCGGCGCTGCTTGATCGTGCCCAAAAGGCGCGCGCGGCGGCGCGGGCGGCCGGGATGGCGGTGATGCATGTGCGGGTGGCGTTCACGGACGCGGACTACGCGGCCGTCTCGCCGCGCAACAAATCCTTCGCGGCTCTCGGCAAGAGCCGCTTTCTCACGGACGGCAGCGAGCCCGCCGCCGTTCATCCTGCGCTCGCGCCGGCGGCGGACGAGGAAGTCTTCACCAAGAAGCGCGTCGGCGCCTTCAGCACCACCAATCTCGCGGCGCGTCTCGCCGCGCGCGGCATCGACACGCTGGTGCTCGCCGGCATCGCCACCAGCGGCGTCGTGCTTTCGACCCTCCGCGACGCCGCCGATCACGATTATCGCCTGTTTGTGCTCGCCGATTGCTGCGCCGACCAGGATGCCGAGGTCCACCGCGTGCTGATCGAGAAGGTGTTCCCGCGCCAGGCCGACGTGATCGGCCTGCAAGATTTCGCGCGATAATCAGCGCAACGTCCGCCGCCCCGTCACGGCGTGATAGATCAGCAGCACCACGATGGCGCCGAAGATCGCCACCAGCATCGAGACCAGGTCGAAGTGGAATGAGAAGGCGTTGAAGCCGGTAAGCTGGCGCCAGACGAAGCCGCCCACCAGCGCGCCGACAAAGCCGAGCGCGATGTCGACGAAGCATCCTTCGCCTTCGCTGTTGACCACTTTGCTGGCGATGAAACCCGTGATCAGTCCGAAGAAAATCCAGCCCAATATGGACATGTGCGGCGCCCCTCTTGCGATCCGGTTCTATTTGGCGCCAGCGACGGGTTTTGACGCGATGCCGGAGGGCGGGGCTTGCGCGACGGGCTTTTGCGCTGTCTGCGGCGGGGCGGGCGCGGCCTCGCCGTTGGGCATCATGCCGGTCAAGCCCATGCGCATCAGCGTTTCGGGGATGCTGTCGGCCATCATGTCGGTCAGCGCCTGCTCGACGGTCTTCGCCTGATCGGGCGAGAGCGGCGGCGTCTGCGGCCAGGTCGTGTTGGCCACGACATGCACGGGCACTTCGATGGGCTGCAGCGGCGAGGTCCGTCCCGCCAGCAGCATCAGCGGCTTCAGCGTATGCGGGTCGACCACCGCGATCTCATAGATCGCAAACACCGTGGTGTGCTCGTCGCCGATCGACGTCTGGTGCGCGACGCCGAGTCCTTTGACGTCGTCCAGGCCGAAGGGGCTCGTGCGCTTGAGAACGACGATATAGGCATCGACGTCGCCGGTCGCCGTCAGGCCGTCGACGGCGGTGGCAATGCCTTTCTGATCGATGGTGATGTTGAGCGCGGCGATCTTGGCGCGGTCCACCGGCACCTGCTTGACGACGAAGCGCTTGTCGAGGGCGGCGCGCACGTCGCTTTCGATGGCGGCATCCAGGTTCCAGTCCGCGATCGGCGCGTTGGTTGCGCTGTGCACGAAGAACGGCGCGCGATGGTTGAGGTCCAGCGAGTCCCCGACGGCGGAGACCACGGCGACATTCGTCACTTTCGGGAACGGCTCGATATCCTTCGGGATCGGGATCATGACGCGCGCGCCGGGCTGCGGCAGCGCGATGCCCAGATTGAGCGAGCGCAGGGTCTCGACCAGCGAGATCGAGACGAGATGCGAGAACGCCTTCTTCATTTCCGCGCGCTGGGCGTCGCTGGGCGTCTGGTCGGGACTGATGTTGATATCCGTCGATCCCAGCAGGGCCGCGAAATGCTCGCCGTCGCCCTGACGCAGCGTGACGCGCGACAGTGTGTGCGAGATGATCGCCAGGCTCTTGGCATCGACAACGTCGATCTCGTAATTGGCCTCGACTGTCGGCCGCGCGCTGGCGGAATCGTTGTTGTCCAGCGACAGGCCGGGCGAGAACGCATCGCCTTCCGCGTCGGGCCGCACGACGATGAACGCATCCACGCCCTGGGCATGCAGCGCGCCCAGATAGGCCTGCATATTCTTGACGGTGGTGTCGTTCTTGCCGTTGGGAATTGCCGCCAGCGCAGCTGCGTCATAGGGAACGTTCACGAATGTGAAGCGGCCGGCGAGGTAGCGGCGCAGCGTCGCGTCCACTTCGTCATCCAGCTTCCAGTCGGAAATATCGATCGTCTTGTGCTTGGCCAGCCAGCCGGGCCGGCCCAGCATCATGTTCTGGCCTATCGCGGTGACGATTGCGACCGAATGGATGGCGCTGGTGTCGCCGGTCTTGGCCACCGGCACTTCAGGTACTCCGCCCGGAATATAGACCGTCGTGTAGGTGGTATGACCGCCGCCATGCCCGCCGCCGCCACCGCCGCCGCCATGCGCCATCGCGGCCGCCGGCAAAAATCCTGCAAGCAGCACCGCCGCGCAAAGCGCGCGTTTACGAACTTGATCCATGTGAATTTGCCCGCCCCGAACTGTTTCGTCCCCGAAGCGAGAATGTCTCGCGCGTCCGCCGAAGGCAAGATCGCGTCCGATCGCCTCAGTCCATCGTCACCACGACTTTTCCTTGCGCCTTGCGGTCCATCAGCAGGCGGATCGCTTCGCCGGCGCGGGCCAGCGGAATATGCGCGGAAACGTAGGGCTTGAGCTTGCCGGCCGCGATCAAGTCCATGACCTGGGTCAGGCTTTCCTGCGCGTGCTTGGGATCGCGCGCGGTCGCGGCGCCCCAGAACACGCCGACG
>DATNNS010000294.1:0-2451 GCA_035601715.1 Rhizomicrobium sp. | reverse complement strand
TCCGATATCCTTGCCACCGAAGCTGCTCGACGCCGGACGTTTGCGATCATCTCGCATCCGGACGCGGGCAAAACCACGCTGACCGAGCATCTGCTGCTCATGGGCGGTGCCATTCGCGCGGCCGGTGCGGTGAAGGCGCGTGGCGAGGCGCGGCGCGCGCGCTCGGACTGGATGAAGATCGAGCAGGAGCGTGGCATCTCGGTCACCAGCGCGGTGATGACGTTCGAATATGGCGATGCGGTGTTCAACTTGCTCGACACGCCGGGCCACGAGGATTTCTCCGAGGACACCTACCGCACGCTGACCGCCGCCGACAGCGCGGTGATGGTGATCGACGCCGCCAAGGGCATCGAGGCGCAGACCCGCAAGCTGTTCGAGGTCTGCCGGCTGCGCGACATCCCGATCATGACCTTCGTCAACAAGATGGACCGCGAGGCGCGCGATCCGCTGGAGCTGCTCGACGAGATCGCCGATCAGCTCCAATTGGAAACCGCGCCGATGAACTGGCCCGCCGGCATGGGGCTCAACTTCAAGGGCGTCTACGATCTCAAGGCCGACGAATTCGTGCCGTTCGGCCAGACCGTGCGCGTCGCGCGCGCGGCGATGGCGCTGCCCGACGATGTGAAGGCACAGCTCGATGCCGACGTGGAGCTGGTGCGCGGCGCCGGCCAGGGCTTCGATCTCGACACCTATCGCGCCGGCCACCAGACGCCGGTCTATTTCGGCTCGGCGCTGAAGAATTTCGGCGTGCGCGAATTGATCGCCGCACTCGCCGCCTACGCGCCGCCGCCGCGCGTCCAGGAAGCCCAGGGCCGCGAGATCGCGCCGTCGGAGAACGAAGTCACCGGCTTCGTGTTCAAGGTCCAGGCCAACATGGATCCCAACCACCGCGACCGCGTCGCGTTCCTGCGGCTGTGCTCGGGGCGTTTCCGCCGCGGCATGAAGCTCGCGCAATCGGGCACCGGAAAGGTGCTGGGCGTCCACAACCCGATCCTGTTCTTCGCCCAGGCCCGCGAGACGGTGGACGAGGCGTGGCCCGGCGACATCATCGGCATTCCAAATCACGGCATCCTGCGCGTCGGCGACACGCTGTCGGAGTCGGGCAATGTGGTCTTCACCGGCATCCCCAATTTCGCGCCCGAGATTCTGCGCCGCGTCCGCCTGGCCGATCCGATGAAGCAGAAGCATCTGACCCGCGCGCTGGAAAGCTTGGCCGAGGAGGGCGTGACGCAGGTTTTCAAGCCGATGCTGGGCGCCAATTGGATCGTCGGCGTCGTGGGCAATCTGCAGCTCGATGTGTTGAAGAGCCGGTTGCGCAACGAATACGAGCTCGACGCCGATCTCGAGCCGTCGCCCTACGACACCGCCCGCTGGGTGACGGGGCCCGAGGCCGAGATCGAGAAGCTGATCGCCACCTACCGCAACCAGATGGCGACCGATCGCGACAGCGCCGCCGTGTTCCTCGCCAAGAGCAGCTGGGAGCTGGGCTATGTCGCCGAGAAATTCCCCACCATCGCCTTCGCCAAGACCCGCGAACGGCATGAGGTGAACGCGCAGGCTTAAGCAAAAATAACGTTGTCATCCCCGGCGAGCGCATCTTCGCGCGAGGGAAGGGGACCCAGGTGGCCCAGCACCGTCGGTGCGTAAGGGCCTGGGTTCCCTTCCCTCGCTTCGCTCGCCGGGAATGACAATCTCTTCTATTTTTTAAGCAGCGCGGCTGCGTGTCGCCGCTGACCCCCGCCAAAACCTGAGCAGGTTCTCCGCCGCCGTTTGCGGCACACGGTCGAAAGCGGCGAGCCGCGTCAGTGCTTCGTCCGGCGCGCCGGCGGCGTCGGCGAGCAAGGCAAGTGCCGAGAACGCGGCGCGCGACAGATGCGCGCCTTTGACAGCGACGGCGAGCGCCTCGGCGGAGGCGTCGTTGAGGATCCGCGCGGCGGTTTCCACGCGCATGTCGAGCGCGGCAGCGAGCGTATCGGTGAAGCGATCGCGCCGGCTGGTGCGCGCCGCATCGATCAGCGCCGCTTCGTCGATCCCGCGGACGTCGCCCTGCGCCGTGCTATCGTTGTTGCGCGCGAGGATCGTGCAGCGCAGATCGGCCGGCGCGTCGAAGAAGAATTCGTTGAGGAAGGCGGGCGCCGCGGCGTCCGACGCCGCGATCCGCGCGATCAGTTCCGCGCAGGTCTGCCGGTCGATCAGGCGCATGGTTTTTTCCAGCAGGGTCTCGAACGGCTCGCGCATCGCGGGCGGATAATTCGCCGGCCAGTCGAGCAGCAGGTCGCACAATTCAATCGCCAGCCCGCGGCGGCGCTCCGGCGCGTTCTGCGTCGCCAGCTCGACCAGCCGTGTCAATCGCTCGCGCGGTTCGGACATGGGGCGAGGGTAGAGGAGAGGCGGTTAACAACCTCCCCGCAAGGGGAGGTCGAAAAAGCGAAGCTTTTTCGGGTGGGGGGA
>DATNNS010000293.1:0-12744 GCA_035601715.1 Rhizomicrobium sp. | reverse complement strand
GTCCATGATCTTGAAGCCGAGCATCGAGAAGGGTTCGTTGTCGTTCGGCATGCGGACGATTTCGTTGCCCGTATCGACATCGTGGCCCTTGATCCCGCCGCGATCGACGGGCGAAGGCAGATAATCGACGACGGCGTCGAGCAGCGGCTGTACGCCCTTGTTCTTGAAGGCCGAACCGCAAAGGACAGGCACAAACGAAATCTGCTTCACGGCCTTGCGGATGCAGCGTTTCAAGGCGTCAATGTCGGGCTCCTGCCCATCGAGGTAGGCGCTCATGACATCATCGTCCATCTCGACCGCAGCTTCGATCAGGATATGACGGTACTCTTCCGCCTTTGCCCTGAGGTCGGCCGGAATCTCTTCGTCATGATATTTGGCGCCAAGCCCCTCGTCCTCCCAGATGACCGCCTTCATGCGCAGAAGATCGATGACGCCCCTGAAGTTCGACTCGGAACCGATCGGCATCTGGATACAGACGGGACGGCCCCCGACCTTGGTGTTGATCTCTTCGACGCAACGGGAAAAGTCAGCGCCGATCTTGTCCATCTTGTTGACGAACACGATGCGCGGCACGTTGTACTTGTCGGCCTGACGCCAGACGGTCTCGGTCTGCGGCTCAACGCCCTGATTGCCGTCGAGGACGCATACCGCGCCGTCGAGCACGCGCAAGCTGCGCTCGACTTCGATGGTGAAGTCGACGTGGCCGGGCGTGTCGATGATGTTGAGACGCTTGTCGTGCCAGAAAGTAGTGGTCGCGGCCGAGGTGATGGTGATGCCGCGCTCCTGCTCCTGCTCCATCCAGTCCATGGTCGCAGCGCCGTCGTGCACTTCGCCGATTTTATGCGACTTGCCGGAATAATAGAGGATGCGCTCAGTGGTCGTCGTCTTCCCAGCATCGATGTGGGCCATGATGCCGAAGTTACGATAGTCCTCGATAGCGTGGCTGCGCGCCATGATCCTTGATCCCGATTGCCTGGCCGACCGCCGCTTACCAGCGGTAGTGGGCGAAGGCGCGGTTGGCTTCAGCCATCCGTTGCGTATCCTCGCGCTTTTTGACCGCTGCGCCCCTGTTGTTCGAGGCGTCGAGCAGCTCTGCCGACAAACGATCCACCATGGTCTTGTCGTTGCGGTCGCGCGCTGCGGTGATGATCCAGCGGATCGCCAGCGCCTGCCGGCGATCGGTGCGTACTTCGACCGGCACCTGATAGGTCGCGCCGCCAACGCGTCGCGAGCGAACCTCGACCGACGGCGCTACGTTCTCCAGCGCCTGCTTGAAGACAGCGAGCGGGTCGGTCTTGGCCTTGGCCTCGACGCCATCCAGCGCGCCGTAGACGATCGCCTCGGCGACCGACTTCTTGCCCTCGTACATGATCGTGTTCATGAACTTCGCGACCACCACGTCGCCGTATTTGGCGTCCGGGATGATCTCGCGTTTCTCAGCGCTGTGTCGGCGTGACATCGCCTAACTCTCTCTTCGTCTTGGCCGACGGACTCGGCCGTGAAATTCTTCTGTCTGGTGTTCGGATCGTCGCTACGCTGCGCTTCGCGTCACTTCGGACGCTTGGCGCCGTATTTCGAGCGGCGCTGCTTGCGGTCCTTGACCCCCTGGGTGTCCAGCACGCCGCGCAGGATGTGGTAGCGGACGCCGGGCAGATCCTTGACGCGGCCGCCGCGGATCATGACCACCGAATGCTCTTGCAGGTTGTGACCCTCGCCGGGGATATAGCCGATGACCTCGAAGCCATTGGTCAAGCGCACCTTGGCGACCTTGCGCAAGGCCGAGTTCGGCTTCTTCGGCGTCGTCGTATAGACGCGCGTGCACACGCCGCGCTTCTGCGGGCAATGGCGCAGCGCCGGAACCTTGTTGCGCTTGGGCTTTTCGCCGCGCGGCTTGCGGATCAGCTGATTGATCGTCGGCATTCGTCTTCGTCTCCAAACCGCTCGCGCGGGCCAAACCAAAAGACCGGAGCCGGGCCCTTTCGGTCCGTTCCGGATCTGCGGAGGACTGGAGGGCGAGCCCTCAAGTCGCGCAATTCGACTCATCTAAACTGGCTTGCCGACAGCGTTTTTCGCGCTTGCGCGTGAGACGGCCTGTCCGCGAGGTGGGGCTATATAGAAGCCCGGATTTTGAGGGTCAACCCCGGCGCAAGGATATTTCGCGAGGGGACGTCGCCGGAGCCGCCCGCTTCATCCGGTCACAATTCGCACAAGAAGAACAAACCAGCACCAGCAGCGTTGTGCTGCGGAGGCCAGCCGACCGACTTGCCCTCAGCTAGTGAAGACCTACGACATCCGCTATCGGCGCCTTTGTGTTTGAGACAATGCAGATTTCTTTAACCCACGCGTCGTCGCTTTTTAAGATCCCCCAAGACCCGTTTAAGCACTGAACCGCCGCTCCCAGGATTGGCGGTTTCTTGCTCTTGTCTCCCAACGCGGTGCAAAGCGGTGCCCCGTCTGAAAAAACCTCATTCCTCCATGTACATGACTGATTGGCAGACGCCATCGACGGAATCCCCAAGGCTATTAGCCCGAGCGTAATTATTGCGATTTTCGGCATTCTGTTCCTCCCCAGAAACAACAACCGAAAGTATATATGAATGCAGGAAGCACGTCAAAGTTGTGAAAATGACCTATGCTGAGGGGGCAAACCCGGTCGCGGCATCAAGTGCAAGGCGGTTTTGAACGGTTACGGTCGCCAGCACATTGCGACTCAGCACTGGCCGTCGTACTGGCCTGCCGGGCGGCGGTGGGCGACAATCGCCGGGCGCCATCCCTGTTTGCGGAACGGACCATGCGACAATTCCTGCCCACCCTCTGTGTCTTGGCTTTGCTGGCTCCAGTGGTGGCGAAGGCGGCCGATCCGCCGTTTCCGGCGCGGCGGGCGGGACTATGGGTCAACACCGTCAAGACGGCGCAGGGCGTTTTCGTGCGCAAGGCCTGCACCAGCCCGGAGACCGACCTAGTGCTGCGGCAGCGCGGCTTCGATGACTTGCGCAAGACGGGGCGGCTGACCGTCACCGGTAGCGGAAGCAAATTTCACATGACGATTGTGAGCGTTCGGTCCGGCCATACCGTCGCGACCAATGAAGACATCGTCTTCGCCGGCGATACCGATATGCAGACGCGCGGCCATATCCATGTAGCGCCGCCGTTCGCCCGCGGCGGCATGGCGACGGACAGCGATGTAAGCGGCGACGAGAAATGGAGCGGCCCCTGCCCGCCCGGCATGGTGCCCGGCGACATGATCGTCGGCGGGCGGAAGTTCAATCCGCTCAAGGCCCCCGCCAGATAAAGCGCCGCCGTTCAGTCCGGCTTACGGCAACCGTTGCTGCCTGAGTAGCCGATCGGCGGCTCCATAGAGTCTCGCCACGAAAACGAGAATGCCGCCGGTGAAGATCGCGGTGAGCCAGATAGGGATCAGCAGCCACCAGTCGTGTTGTGGCTGGGCCGGCGTGGCGGCCACCACGGCCGGCGATGCGGTCTGGACCGGCGCGGACTGATCCGCGGCCGCGTCCGGTGCGGTGGGCTGTTCATAGGCCGGACCCGGGACGGGCTGCGATGCGGGCGCGGGCGCGGGCGCGGGTTGCATTTGTGGCGCACTCGGCGGGGACGAGGCGTCGAGATTGGAGTTCGGCGCGGCGCTGGCGGCCAGCGCCAGCGTTGATGCACCGATCAGAACGGCCAGCGGTTTCAGCATCGGATATCGCCTCTGCAAGATCGTCTTCGACTATAGAGAAACGCCCGCCCTGCAACATCGCCGCTGCGGCAAATTTGCGACTCATTCTCATTGACAGGACCTTGCCCCGCCTCCATGGTCCCCCGAGTTGCGAATGATTATCAATCTGAGGGGCATCCATGGAATCCGCGGCGCCGCGCGTTCGTACCGCGCTTGGCCTGACCGGTTTCGGCATCACGTCGGTGGCCGCCATGACAGGCGCGTTCGGCCAGACCATCGTGGCTAGCAACGACAAGCAGATCGAGACAGTCAACGTCACGGCGCGGCGCGTCGATGTCGACAAGCTGCCCGAGAAAATCCTCGACACGCCGCAATCAATCAATGTCGTGCCGCTCAAGGTGATCCAGGAGCAGGGCACCGCCAGCCTGCAGGATGCGCTGAAGAATGTGCCGGGCATCACGCTCAACGCGGGCGAAGGCGGCGCGCATGGCGACTCGGTGAACCTGCGCGGCTTCTCGGCCAGCGACGATTTCTTCCTCGACGGGATGCGCGACACCGGCTTCTACACGCGCGACACTTTCAATTATCAATCCATCGAGGTGCTGAAGGGCCCGGCCTCGACGCTGTTCGGCCGCGGCTCGACCGGCGGGGTGATCAACCAGGTCAGCAAGACGCCGCAGCTCTATCCCATTGAAGACGGCATCGCGACCGCTGGCAGCAACGACGAATATCGCGGCACCGCGGACGTGAATTATGTGCTGGGCGACGACAGCGCGGCGCGCATCAATGTGATGGGCGAGACCTCGCACGTCGCCGACCGCGATTACGTGCGCAACCGGCGCTGGGGTTTCGCGCCCTCCGTCGCGTTCGGCATCGACACCCCGACCAAGGCCACGCTCAGCTATTACCACGAGGAAGAAGACGACGTTCCGGATTTCGGCATCCCATTCCTGTTCGGCAAGCCCGCGCCCGTGCCGCGCGATTTTTTCTACGGCCTGGCGAAGGACGATTCCAACAAGACCGACGTCAATGTGGTGACCGGCGCGGTCACGCACGACTTCGACCCCGACGTCTCCATCGCCGATCACGCGCGTTACGGCTTCTACCGCTTCGACATGCGCCAGACCGCGCCGCATTACGGCGACGCCAACTGCTACACGGGCGCCGCGCCCTTCGCGGGCGGGCCCGTCTGCACCGGCGCGCCCGGCCAGACGCCCGTCACGCCCACCGATCCGCTGACGCCCATCGCCGGCATGCCGCTCGCCGACATCTTCGTGCAGCGCGACCGCCCCAGCGTCGAGGGCGACGTCACCACGGCGATGAACCAGACGGACGTGACGTGGAAGTTCGCCACGGGCGCCATCGCCCACACGCTCGTGTTCGGCGTGGAACTGGACCAGGAAGATTCCGATCTCGTGCGCTTCGTCAACCAGGACACGACTATCGTGGCGACGCCGCTTCTGGCGCCCGATCCGCTGGAGGCCTTTCCCGGCCATCAGACCGCCGTGCGCCAGCGACCCGACACCACCACCGACACCATCGGCGCCTATGCGGTGGATTCCATCGACCTGTCGTCCAACTGGAGCGTGCTTGCCGCCGTCCGCTGGGACCGCTTCCATGCGAAGTTCGACGAGCCCATCACGCAAGCCGATTTCTCGCACACCGACTGGATCGCCACGCCACGCGCCGCGCTCGTCTACAAGCCGGACGAGAACCAGAGCTACTATTTCTCCTACGGCACGTCGTTCGACCCATCGGCGGAGAGCCTCACGCTGTCGGCCAAGACGGCGGATCTGAGCCCGGAAGTCGACCGCACCTTCGAAGTGGGCGGCAAACAGCAGGTGATGGGCGGCATGCTGTCGCTGACCGAGGCGCTGTTCGACACGCGCATGACCAATGCGCGCATCGCCGATCCCACCAACCCGTCACTGCAGGCGCTGGCCGGCAATCTGAAAGTGCAAGGCGCGGAGTTCGACATTGCCGGCAACATCACCGACAATCTCGAGATGATCGCCGGCTACACTTATTTCGTCGGTTCGTCGCAAGGATTGTTCGGCACGGACGTGAAAGGCCCCATCCCCAACACGGCGCACAACCAGGCCAACCTGTGGGCGACGTACGATTTCGACAGCGGCGTCAAGCTGGGCCTCGGCGCCAACTACCTGGGGCGGCGCGACGCCTTCAAGGATCCGACAGACGGCGTGTCGCATGTGCCGGGCTATGTCACCTTCGATGCGATGGCGTCGTACCGCTTCAATGACCA
This sequence comes from Rhizomicrobium sp., assembly GCA_035601715.1. Lineage (GTDB taxonomy): Bacteria > Pseudomonadota > Alphaproteobacteria > Micropepsales > Micropepsaceae > Rhizomicrobium. The sequence goes on along the minus strand of DATNNS010000293.1, from coordinate 6,805 downwards.
TCTCAGCCTGCAGCTGAACGGCTACAATCTGTTTGACAAGTACTACTTCACCAACTCCTACTTCACGAGCGCGGTGGAGAACCATGTGATCCCGGGCGCGGGACGCACCATCACGCTCTCCGCGGTGGTGAGCCTGTGACATGCTGATCCATATCCCGGGTATCCTGACGCCGGACGAAGTCGCGGCGAGCCGCGCGCGCCTGGCGAAGGCCGCCTGGGTGGATGGCCGCGTCACCGCCGGGCCGCAATCGGCGAAGGTGAAGGAGAATCTCCAGCTCGCCGAGGACAGCGCCGATGCGCGCGAGCTCGGCGCCGTCGTGTTGCGGGCGCTGGAGCGCAGCCCGCTCTTCGTCTCCGCCGCCCTGCCCCGCTTCGTCTATCCGCCGATGTTCAACCGCTATGAACCGGGCATGGGCTTCGGCGCGCATGTCGACAACGCGATTCGCCAGATGGGCCCGGCCCATCGCATCCGCACCGATGTGTCCGCGACGCTCTTCCTGAGCCCGCCCGAAGACTACGACGGCGGCGAGCTGGTCGTCGAGGACACTTACGGCACGCATTCCGCCAAGCCCGCCGCCGGCGATCTGATCCTCTATCCCGCGACAAGCCTGCACCGCGTGATGCCGGTGACGCGCGGCATGCGCGTCGCCAGTTTCTTCTGGGTGCAGAGCATGGTGCAGGAAGACAGCGAACGCACGCTGCTGTTCGAGCTCGACCGCGCGATCGCCGAATTGACGCAGGCGGCGCCGGACAGCGCGTCGCTGGTGCGGCTGACCGCGATCTATCACAACCTGGTGCGCAAATGGACCGCGATGTAGCCGCCTTCTGCGGCGGCGACGTCTGGCGCGTCGCGGCGCTCTCGATGATGAGCGCGGAGGAATTGCGCGCGGTCTTTGGCGGCGACGACGCGGCGCCGTGGGTTGTCGCGGCGGCGAATGGCGGGATCGTCGAGGCACAGCGCCGCCTCGGGCGCATGCTGCTCAGCGGCGAAGGGATCGCGAAAGACGAAGCCGCCGCTTTCGCCTGGTTTGCGCGCGCGGCCGAAACCGGCGACAGCGACGCGCACAACATGCTCGGGCGCTGCCATGAGAACGGCTGGGGCACGGCGCGCGATGCCGATCGCGCCGCGCGGCATTACGCGATCGCGGCCTGCGCCGGCGATGCGTGGGCGCAATACAATCTCGGCCATCTGTTCCTGGGCGGCATCGGCGTGCCGCGCGACCGGGACGAGGCGTTCCAGTGGTATTCCCGCGCCGCGGGCCGAGGCCACGTCCGCGCGATGAATCTCGTCGCGCGCTGCCATGAAGAAGGCTGGGGCACGGCGCGCGACGCTGCATTAGCCCGCGTCTGGTACCGCAAATCGGCGGATGGCGGCTATTTTCGCGGCGCGTACAATTACGCGACCATGCTCGCCGCCGAAGGCTGCATCGCGGGCGCCGCGCACTGGTTCGAGAAGGCGCTCGCCGCCGCGCCGGATCCGAGCCGCACAAACATGACCGCCGCGCTGATGAAAAGCCCGCATGCGCCGTTGCGCGCACTGGCGCTGGGCATGACCGCGCAGACCGGCGCGACCGAAGGCCTGATCTAGGCTGTTCGCGCGGGCGTTAACGATCCGCGTTTTGCAAACGGACGCCAGCGGGTTTAGGCTACAGACCTGTTCTGAGTCCGAGCCGCAATGGCCATGAGGAAAGCAAATCGCGGATTTGCGCGGGCGCCGTCTTTCGGGCGCCCGGCCTTCGCATTCTTCATGCTGGCCGCGTTCGCTCTGCAAAGCACCATCACGCAGACGCATATCCATATCGGCTCGTTCTCCACCACCGCGGGCTTCTCGACCGATTTCAAAGCCGTCGACAGCGGCAAGACCGGCTCGAGCCGTTTGCCCGGCGACCGCGACCCCGCGAATTGCCCGATCTGCCAGGAGATGATGCACGCCGGCCAGTTCGTCATGCCGGCGGCGCTGGTCTTCATCCTGCCGGCGCAAGCCGTTTCCCTCGTCCCGCCCAGCATCGCGATTCCGCACGTCGTGGAAACCGTCTCGCATAGCTGGCAAGGCCGCGCGCCCCCGCGCATCTGACGCTTTCACCGTAACCGCCGACAGCTCCCGGACAACGCGCGCGTTGCCCGTGCGCCGTCCCATCCAAGCGATTTCGATTTGCGGCTCGCAATGAGGCCGCGAACCGTCAGACACAGGGGTTTTCGATGTTTCGTTCCATGCTGCTGGCCAGTGCGGCCATCGTTCTTGCTTGCCCGGAATTCGCCTCGGCGCAGATCGCCGACCAGTCGCCGTCGCAATCTGGTCCATCCTCCGTCGAAACCGTGACCGTCACCGCCCAGCGTCTCGACGCGGCGCGCAGCGGCATCCAAACGCAGACCGGCGCTTCGACCTACACCATCACCGCCCAGGACATCGAAACCTCGCCGGGCGGCGAGAACAACTTGCTCAACCAGGTGCTGCTCCAGGCACCCAGCGTGGCGCAGGATTCGTTCGGCCAGCTGCACGTCCGCGGCGAGCACAACGCGCTGCAGTATCGGCTGAACGGCGTCATCCTGCCCGAGGGCATCAGCGTGTTCGGCCAGACGCTCGATCCGCGGCTGGCCTCGTCCGTCAAGCTCATCACCGGCGCGCTGCCGGCGGAATACGGCCTGATCACCGGCGCCGTGGTGGACATGCAGACCAAGAGCGGCGTGTTCGACCAGGGCGGCGACGTGTCGATCTATGGCGGCAGCCACGGCACCATCGAGCCGAGCTTCGACTACGGCGGCTCGTCGGGCACTTTCAACTATTTCGTCTCGGGCGATTATCTGCGCGACGGGCTCGGCATCGAATCCCCCGACGGCAGCCGCGATCCGCAGCATGACGACACCGCGCAATATCACGGCTTCGCCTATCTCGAAGACTTCCTCGATCCGCACAGCCGGGTGACCATGATCCTGGGCATCTCGCACGACCATTTCGAGATCCCGGACAATCCCGGGCAGACGCCATCCTTCGACGTCTTCGGAGAGCCCGCCGTGTCGAGCTCCAAGCTCAACGAAACCCAGCGCGAGATCACCGACTACGCGATCCTGAGCTATCTGCACAGCGCCGGGCAATTCGACTTCCAGGTGTCCGGCTATGCGCGCTATTCGAGCCTCAACTTCTCGACGGATGCGCTGGGCGATCTGGAATTCAACGGCATCGCGCAAGCGGCGTTCAAAAAGGACACCGCTTTCGGCCTGCAGGCGGAGGGCGCCTATCATCTGGGCGACACTCACACCATCCGCGGCGGCATCATCGTGCAGACCGAGCGCGCCACCAGCGACACGACCTCGCAGGTCCTGCCGGCGGATTGCACCGGCGCGGGCATCATCCTCGATCCGTATAGCTGCACGCCGCTCGCGGCGCCGGACAATGTGCCGGAAACGATCGTCGACAACGGCGCCAAGACGCAGAACACCTACAGCGTCTATCTGCAGGACGAATGGAAGATCAGCCCGCAGCTCACCGTGAATTACGGCCTGCGCTTCGACCAGTACGACGCCTATGCCGACGAGAACCAGCTCAGCCCGCGCATCAACGCCGTCTGGCAACCCGTTGACGGCACGACGTTCCATGCCGGCTATTCGCGCTTCTTCACGCCGCCGCCGTTCGAGAACATCGCGACGGAATCGGTGGAGAAATTCACCGATACCTGCCCCGGGACGGTTGCCTCGCCCTGCCACACCACCGCGACGCCGGCCTTGACTGAGGACAACGTCTCGAAAGCCGAACGCGCCAACTATTTCGACGTCGGCGCGCAGCAGCAGCTGCTCGGCGCCGTCACGCTGGGCGTCGATACCTACTACAAGATCTCGAAGAACCTGATCGACGAAGGCCAGTTCGGCGCGCCGGTCATCCTCACCCCGTTCAACTACAAGAAAGGCAAGCAGTACGGCGTGGAGTTCACGACCTCCTATCAGGGCGACAATTTCTCGGCCTATGCGAACGCGGGTCTCGAGCATGCCGAGGGCGAGGACATCACCTCCAGCCAGTTCGATTTCGATCCGGGCGATCTCACTTACATCGAAGATCATTTCATCCATCTGGACCACGAGCAGTATCTGTCGATGTCGGGCGGCGCGTCCTACAATTGGGACGGCACGCGGTTCTCGGCCGACCTGCTCTACGGCTCGGGCCTTCGGAAAGACGGGCTGGTGCCGAACGGCTTGCATGTTCCCGGCTACACGCAGGTCAATTTCGGCGTGAGCCACGATTTCGATCTGGGCCAGATGGGCGACCTGACGGCGCGGGCCGACGTGATCAATGTGTTCGACGACAAGTATGAAATCCGCGACGGAACCGGCGTCGGCGTCGGCGCGCCGCAATTCGGGCCGCGCCGAGGCTTTTTCTTCGGACTATCGAAGTCGATCTGAGACACGATCGGGGAGCGGCGCGCTGCCGCTCCCCGGCGTGGGCCCGACGAGCATGGCGCGGAAAATCTATCACGTCACCCGGAAGCGGATAAACGGCCCGCGCAAGAGTCGCGTCCGCGTGGGTCCGGTGCCGTTCATTCTTTTCCTCGGTGTGGCTGTGCTCGTGGCCGTCGTCGATCTGGTTTGGGTCGAGCCGGGCGTGCGGGGTGCGGCCGGCGCTTCCGGCCATGGCGCGGCAGCCGGTTCACCGAAGACAACCCACCACTGAAGGTTCAGCCGAACAGATCGAACCGCGTTCCCGCCACGCGCGCCTCGTGCTCGAGCAGCGCGCGCTTGAGCGGCAGGCCGCCGCCATAACCGGTCAGCGTGCCGTCGCTGCCGATGACGCGGTGGCATGGCACAACAAGCGCGATCGGATTGGCGCCGTTGGCGGCGCCGACGGCGCGGCCGGCATTGGGCTGGCCGAGCTTCCGGGCGATCGCGCCGTAGCTGGTCGTGACGCCGAACGGGATATCCATCAGCGCCTCCCAGACCTGGCGGTGAAACTCCGGGCCTTCCATCACGCGCTCGAAATCGAATTCCTGGCGCTTGCCGGCATCGTATTGCGCGACCTGTTTCTGGACGGCCGCGAGCGCCTTCTCGCTCTTTTCGGCAAATGGATCGACATGGGCCGCGCCCTTGGCGCGCAGATTGAAGCGCAGCAGCCGGCCCTCGCCATCCACCCAGGCCGCGAAGGCGCCGAATTTGGACTGGATCGGCGCCCAATAGCGCTTTTCCGCCTTCATGCCGCGTCCTTCAGGCTGGCCCACAGATGACAGGTCGCCAGGCTACGATGCGGCGCGAAGTCCTGCATCATCGCGTGGACTTGACCGTTGGCCGGGCGCTCCGGCGTGCGGTGCATGCGGTGGAGCGCGGTGGCGAGCGCGCTGTCGCCCACCAGGGCGCAATCCGCGAAGCCGCCGCGCATCATCGTGTAGCGCGCCGTCCAGGTTCCGATGCCGTGGATCGCAGTCAGCTTCTTTTCGGCGGCGACCGCGGAGTGATCGGTCAGGCCTTCGATGTCCAGCCTGCCTTGCGCCACTTCCGTCGCCGCGCCGATCAGATAGTTCGCCTTCGAGCGCGAATAGCGCCGCTTGGTCAGCAGGGCCAGACTGATGTCCGCCACGCGCGCGGCGGTCGGATGGGCGATCATGCCGCCTTCGGTTTTTTCGCCCGCCAGATGGACGATCTCGCGGCGAAGCGCGCCGGCGAATTTGACGTTGATCTGCTGGCCGATGATCGCCCAGCACAGCCCGTCGATGCCTGTCGGGATGGACGGCACGCGCAGGCCCTTGCGGCGCAAAAAGACGGCGAGCGCCGGATCGCCGGCCGCGCGCTTCTCGAACGGCGCGACTTCGTTGTTGAGGCCGAGCATGCGCAGCGCGGCATTGTGCAGATGCGCCATGCTTTCGCGGCCCATTTTCCTGACCGCATGAACGCGGCACCACGCGCCTTCGCTTTCCAGCGAGATCTCGAGGACGGCGGGCCCGTCGGGCGTCAGCAGCGCTTTCCAGATGCGGTTGCCTTCGCTTTTTTCGCACCGGCTTTCCGGGTCGCGGGCGTGATAGCCGAGGATTTCCTGCGCGCGGTAGCCCGCCGGAAGCTGCAGCAGGAAGACCGACGCGCCGTTCAGCGCGCGATAGGCGCCGGGCGTCATCCGCGCCAGGGCGAGAAACTGGCGGTGATAGACCGACTCGCTCTCGAACCCGACGCCATAACCGACATCGACGATGCGCGCCTTGCCGCCCAGCAGCTGCGGATACGCCGCGCGCACCCGCTCGCGTCGCAACCACGAGGCCGGCGCCAGATGCGCATGCTCGCGGAACAGCTCGCCCAATTTTGTCTGACTGACGCCACAGGCTTTCGCCAGCGCCGAGGCATCGGGAAATTCGCCGAGTGCGCCGCGCACGCGGGACTGCAGCCCCTCGAACAGCGCGATGTTCTCGTCCTCGCCCTTGTAGAAGAGGTCGGGCCGGCAGCGCTTGCAGGCGCGCAGGCCAGCGGCCTTGGCCTCGTCCTCGGTCTTGAAGATACGCACATTCTCCGGCTTGGGCTGGCGCGCGCTGCAGGACGGGATGCAATAAATCCCCGTCGTCAGCACGCCGATGATGAACTTGCCGTCGAACTTGCCGGTGCGGGCTTCGGCGCGGCTCCAGGTATAGGGCTTTGGCAGCATGCAGAGATGGTAGCGCGGATGGCGGCGCCTCGCCTCCTGATTCGCGTGTTTGATGTTGCGCGGAAGTCTACCCTCCCCTTGAGGGAGGGTGAAAAAAGGGCCGCCCTCGCGAGCGGCCCTTTTCCGTTTGGGTGCAAGCGCGGCTACTCCGCCGCGCCGACCGTCGAGGGGCCTTCCAGCAGAGCGGGCGCGTTCTTG